>NZ_DATJIY010000237.1:0-10604 GCF_035492835.1 Dinghuibacter sp. | reverse complement strand
TCCTGCACGGCTTGAATTTTTGGGTGAGGGAGAAAAAGTCGTCGACTTCCGAGTTGGACTATCTATACGCCTTCGATGGCAAGCTGATCCCGATAGAAGTAAAATCAGGGAAAGAAGGAGCGCTTCGTTCGTTGCACAACTACATGGATATAGCGCCCCATTCGTTGGCTATCCGTTTATATGCGGGCGAAAGGCATATAACGACGATAAAAACGGATTCGGGCAAGGTGTATTATTTGTTGAGCCTTCCCTACTACCTCGTCTCCCAGCTCGATGCATACCTGTCGTGGTTTGAAAAAGAAGTGACCTCAAAGTAAAAACCTTACCCCCGCCAGGTACCGCTGCCCGTTCTGCATCCGCTGCACCGTAATCCGGGACGAAGACGTCTGCCCCGGCACGAACCCCGCCGGGGCCGTATTGGCCTGCCGGACCTCGACGACGGTCGCGGAATTCAATAAATTGGACCCTTTTACGAATACGCTCCAGTGCGACCCGAAGCGCCGTTCGGCGGCGACATCCAACAATGCGTAGCCGCGTTGCCACTGATCGAGGCCGTACCATCCGGAAACGTCGTCGATACGCGCGCCGGTGTATACGGACGAAACCTGCGCGGTCCAGCGGGCGTCCTTGTACCATAGGCTTAGGCTCGCCAGGTGCTTGGACTGGCCTTCGAGCGGGCGCGTTTCGGTGCGGCTGACGGTGATGATGTCGCTCGTGGGGTCCTTCGGGTTGACGCGGGTTTTCCACTTCGTGGTTTGGGTCACCCGTGACAGGGTGAAGGTGTAGTGGGCGGCGAGGCCAAAACGGCCCCACGCGCGCGTATATCCGGCTTCCAATCCATAGTTCGACGCCGACCCATAGTTGCGGAGCTGCTCGGTAAGCACGCCGGCGGGAGTATAGGGGAGACCGCCGGAGGGCAGCGGATACAGCGTGTCGCGGTTGTTCAGCAGGGTTTTTTCGAAGGGGTTGCGCAGGTGTTTGTAGAATACGCCCAGCTGCCAGGTATCGGCGTGTTCATACCGGAGGTCGAGGTTGTCGGCGCTTGTGCGGATGAGGAAAGGGTTGCCCGCGATCACGTAGTCTTCCTGGGTGATCGAGGCAAAGGTGACGTCGGAGAGCGCCGGTCGGGACAGCCCCTCGAACCAGGAGGCGCGCAGCTGATCGCCCCCGGCAAAACGGTACCGCCCCTGGACGCTCGGCAACCAATCGGCATAGCGGATGTGGATGTGCTGACCATAGCTCAGGGTGGGGTCCACGTCGGAGGTGATGTCCTGGACGGTGGTCTCGCGCCGGAGGCCGCCCACCCAGTCGAAACGCCGCCACGTATACCGGGCGGCCAGGAATGCGGCGCCGATGTCCTCGTGGGCGCGATACGTGTTTGGGTTGGCGCCGGAACCCAGCGGGTCCTGTGGCGCGTTACCGAGCCACTGCGCGTGGTAGATGTCCACGAACGGTTGGCCCATACCGCCCGGCAGGGAAGGGGTGAAGGTATATTCGGTGTACGTATTGTCGCGGTCCTTGTGCCGGAAGTCGCCGCCGGTCTCCAGCAGGAGATGGCCGTGGCTATAGGTGAGCTCCGCCTTGCCTTCTTCCTGCCGCTCATGGCTGATGAGCCATTGACGCTCCAGCGAGCCCAGCACTACGGGACTTTGCACGATGCTGTCCCCGCTGCCCTGGAGGCGGCCGGTGCTGGCATCCAGCTCCGCCCAATCCGGGTAACGGCCCGAGGCGTAGGCATAGGAGCCCGCCCAGTGCAGGGACCAGGCGTTGCTGAGCCGGTGCGCGCCGGTGAGGATGTTGCTTTCGATCTGCTGGATGTGCAGCCGCGAGCGCTCCAGGATGTCGATGCGGCCCGTGCCCGGCTCGCTTCGGCCCTCGACCAGGCTGGTATCCACGGACATCCGGGACTCCGCGTCGAGGTTGCGGGTATAGAAGCTGAACAGCGTAAGCTTATTGCGGTCGTTGAAGCGATAGTCCCATTGGTTATAGAAGCTCTGCCGGACGGTAGACGTCGAATATTTTCGAGTATAGAAGTCCGTTAGTCCGGAGGCATTGTCGAGCCCCGGCTCCGTCCCCGTACCGATATAGTACCCATCGGAGCCGTGGTGGAAGCCCTGGTAGTCCGCCGCCAGGACCATGCCCAGCTTTTCGTGGGCGTAGCGGTGCGTAAAGATCAACCCGCCGAGCAGGTCCGGTGCGGCTTGCACCGGCCTGAACGAAAGATTGGCCAGCGTGAAATCGGACGCCGACACATACCCCGGCGGCGGATCATACCGCACCACGCCCCGGTCGAAAGTGACAAAACGCCGGTCGAAAAACAACTGGCTGTACCCCGTGGCTACCTGGGCGCTGAAAAAGGGCTGCGCCCCCGCATCCTTCATGACGATGTTGATCAGGCCGCCGATCGCGCCTCCCTCCATGTCGGGGGTGAGGGATTTGTATACTTCGATGCGCTGCGTCAGTCCCGCGGGAAAAAGATCCAACGGGATGTCGTGCCGGCGCTCGTCGGGACTGGGGATCACCATGCCCTGTACGAGGGTGCCATTGTATTTGGGGCTCATCCCACGGATGATCGCGCGGCTATCCTCCCCCGAATTGCCGCGGATGATCGACAACCCGGCCATCCGTTGCACGGCGTCGGTGACGGAGAGGTCCGCCGCCCGCTGCATGGTCTCCGAGCCGGTGACGCTCACCAATTGGGGGGCGTTCCGTTCGAGCCGCCGGGCGTCCTGGTCGGTGCCCGTGGGGTTGCCCAGCAGGGAGATGGCCGGCATGTCGACCACCTTGGGAGCGGCAGTATCGGGCTTTTGCGCGCCCAACCACACCATCAACAAAAGAATCGGCGTCATCTTAGTGCTGGTTCCCGGTCCCGTCGCTTTGGAAGGCCCCGATGTCCTTGCCCGGCTGCAAGAGCGCGGTCACCCCAAAGGTGGGGTCCACCGGTACGACGCCATAGGCGCTGAACTGCGTGTACGCCTTGCCGATCGCGGGCGACCCGGACTTCAGGTGAAAATCGAAACTGCCTGCATAGTCGGCTTCGATAAAGTTGATCGTGGCCGAAGCGGGCAACGGGTAGTTGACGAGCATCGGGTTATTGGCGCCCGGCGTCGTGGCGTTACCGCCGTTGATGTCACCGCTTTGCGGCTGGGTGACGTACCCCGACGGCAGGAACTGGGTGGTGAGGGAATCCGCGTCCGCGTAGTTGTAGGTATACCCATAGTGGACGTTGGCCAGGTCGGCCGAACCGGCGGAAGAACCGGCGCCGGCAACCCCCAACCCGAAACGGCAATTCACCAGGAGGTTGTTATAACAGTTGCCCCGGCCGCCATTCTCGAAGTCCAGCGAGCCGCCTTCACCCACCTTGAGCTGGCGATAACCGGTGGTGACGATGGTATTGTTGTAGCAGTTCATGTCCGCCTGCGGAGAAAGACCGCCGGCATTGGCGGACTTGAAGGCGTTCCCTGTCCCGCCGATAACGAGGTTGTACGCGATGTCGCCGCGGCTGCCGCTCTTGACGTTGACGCATTCTCCCGCGGAGAAGCCCACCTTTTCAAAGGTGTTGCCAAAGATCTCGTACGAGCCGCCCGCCGGACGGAGACAGTCGTTGGCCGTGCCATAGAGCCAGCAGTTTTCCACCACCAGGTGACAACTGGGGTTCGACACGAAAACGGCGTAGCGCTGTGCGCCCGGGCGAACGGGTGAAGAAAGGGGCGCCAGACCGCCCATGTATTCCAGGCGCGTCCACTTCAGGATGATGTCCCCGCTGCCGGTGCCGCCCTGGATACCTCCCCAATAGCCCTTGAAGGCCGGGTCGGTGCTCGGGTTCTGCGGGTCCTTGCTGGGATCGGAGCGGAGGGTGGGGTCCTGGACCGTGACCAGGATGGGCTGGGTTTTGGTGCCCAGGCTCAGCAACGTCCCGTTGACGATCAGGCCGGGCGCGTGGTCCTGGGTCCCGATAGCGGTGGGGCCCGTGCTGGGTCCGACTATATAGATCGTCACACCGCTCTGGATGACCAGCGTATCCCCGCTATTGATCGTGGCGTCGCCGTGGTCGCTGGACAGGTAGTAGGTTTCGCCGCTTTTCAGCGTACCCTTGATGGCGCGGTTGCTCGAGCCAAGCTTGGAGTTGAGGGTATCGCCTGCGTCCACGTAAGAACCGGACGTGAATTGCTGTTGCGACACGTTCACGCTCTGGTTGGATTTGTTACAGGCAAAAAGAACGGCCGTAAGGCCGATGGTTGCCAGGGTTGTTTTTTTCATGGTCGCAAATCTACAATTCTGAGGAAATTCTGAAGTTTCCGTTTATACCGATTAACCATAAATTCATATTTAATAGATATTCGGTCCCGATTCCAGGAGCTGGCGGGGCGTCCCCGATTGCGCAATCCGCCCGTCCTCGAGTCGTAACACCCAATCCGCCAGCGCCCGGGCGTCGTTATCATCGTGCGTGACCAGCACCGTCGTCAGCCCCTCCGACCGGTGGTACTCCAACAGGCGTTTGCGCATCCGGGTGCGCATGGCGGCGTCCTGGGCGGCAAGGGGCTCGTCCAACAGGAGCAGCCTCGGTCCCCGCGCGAGCGCCCGCGCCAGGGCGGTCCGCTGCTTCTGGCCACCGGAGAGACGTTTTTGGCCGGCGCATTCCCTCAGCGCGAAGTCGTCGAGCAGGCATTCGATCCGTTCCGGCGTGGCGCCGGTCACCGTAAGGTTGCCCCGCACCGTGAGGTGGGGGAAGATCGCATAGTCCTGGAAGACCATGCCGACGCGCCTTTGTTGCGGCGGAACGTTGTCCCAGCTGACGCCCGCCATTTCGATGTGCCCTCGCCGGAGCGGCGTCAACCCCGCCAGCGTCCTCAGCAGCGTCGTCTTCCCCGAACCGGTCGGCCCCATCACCGCCATTAACCGCCCCGGCTCCAGCTCGAAGGTCAGGTCGAGGACATCCGTATGCGCGTCAAACCGGATCATGGTCTTGGTTTCGTAAAAGGTATACGCCCAGGAGCAGGCAAAAGGACAGCCCCAGCAGGATGCCGGCGTAGACGTTGGCGTTGTGGTAGTTCATCGACTGGACTTCATCGAAGAGGGCCAGCGACGCCACGCGCGTGACGCCGGGTATGTTGCCGCCCACCATCAGCACCACGCCGAACTCGCCGACGGTATGCGCAAATGTGAGCACGACCCCCGTGGCGATCGAGGCCCGCAGGTTGGGTAACAGGATCCGCCGGAAGGTCGTCCATGGACTCAGCCCGAGCGTATAGGCGGCTTCGGTCATCGACGCCGGCAGGTGTTTCAGCCCCGACCGGACCGGGTGCACCATAAAAGGCAGGCTGTACAGCAGCGAAGCGATCACGATCCCGGGGAACGTAAACGCCAGCCGGACGTCGAGCCAGCGGTCGAGCGCGCGGCCAAAAGCGTGTTCGGGGCTAAAGGCCAGCAGCAGGTAGAACCCCAGGACGGTGGGCGGCAGCACCAGCGGCAGACCGACCAGCGCCTCCACCACCGGTTTACCGGGAAAGCGCCCCACGCCCAGCCACCACGCCAGGGGAAGGGCGAGGACCAGCAGGATCAGCGTGGTGATCGACGCCAGCGCCAGCGTCAGCCACAAGGGTTGGAGGTCCGGCATATCATTCGAATCCGAAGCGGGTTAACACGGCTTTGGCCGGCGGTGTCGTGATAAAAACGGCGAAGTTGCGGGCTTCGGTGTTGGCCGCCCCGTGCTGGAGCAGCGCGTATCCTTGTTCCAGCAGGCTGTGGCTTGCCTCCGGGACCCGCCAGAACCGCCCTTCCTTCATAGAGGGAGACAGCGCGAGCGACAAGGCGATCAGGCCTACGTCCGCGGAGCCGGTGGCGGCGAACTGCGCGGTTTGGGAGATGTTTTCCCCCAACACCAGCTTGTCTTTTACCTGATCGTATAGTTTATAATATTCCAGGCTTTCCACCGCGCGTTTGCCATAGGGCGCGTGGGCGGGGTTGGCGATGGCGATCTTTTTGACGGCGGGATCGGTCAGCAGCTGCATCTTTTTGTCCGACGGGTCCAGCGACCGGCTCCACAACACCAGGTGTCCCGTGGCGTAGCGCACGACGTTCCCATAGACCTTGCCTTCGGCCTTTAGCTTGACCACATAGTCCATGTCTGCCGAGAAAAACAGGTCATACGGGCCCCCGTTCTGTATCTGTTCGTAAAAATTCCCGGACGACCCGTACGTCGCCTCGATACGGGCGTCGGGATGCATCCGCGTATACGTCGCCACCAGCGAGTCCATCGCATACCGCAGGTCGGCCGCCGCGGCGACAAGCACCTTTTGTTGTCCCTGCGCCGCGCCGCCCGTGAGGAGTATCGCCCCGGTCATGAGGAGCATATTTAATAAGAAAACGATCCGCATACGGCTGAAGGTACAAAAAAGCCCTCAACCACCGGCCCGCTGCCGCTCTTCCTCGGCGCCCGACTTCACCGGTGAATGTGCGGCCTTGCCCCTGCCAAACCGGTACTGCAGGCTCAGGGAGATCGTACGGGCGTCCTTGTTGATGGAGTACCCATAATTGTACAAACCCTCATACCGGTCGAAACCGGTTCCGGTCCGGTTGATCAATAAACGCCGGGCGTTGAGGGAGAGGCTGCCCCGGCCCTTCCAAAGCGCTTGCCTGAGCGCGGCGTCGACGTACCAGCCCGCGCTGTACTGGGACCCGATAAAACGATGCTTCCCGGCATAGTCCCCATCGACTTCCGCGGTCAGGCCGCGGGTCAGCTGGAAGGTGTTGTCGACGCTGACGTCGAATGCGACCGGGTTGGGGAGGCTGGCGCTGTCCGGGTTGCCCGAGTATCCGTTCTCGAATACGGACACCGTATTGCTGGTCGTCCACCAACGCGTGACCTGTTTGTCATAGCTGACGTCCACGTTCCACGAAAACGCGTCGATGTTGGTGGGACGACGGGTTATCGTGGAATCTCCCGGATCGGCAAAGGGCAGGGTACGCATATAGTCGTGGTCGCGGTCCATCGCGGCGGTGACGGTCAGGGCGCCGGCCCAGCTCCACGACAATTCCCCGTGCCAGGTCATGTCCGGCCGGAGGTTGGCGTTCCCCTGGAAGTAGAGGATGCCGCTGAGCGGGCGGCGAAAGGGGATCATCTCCGAATAGTCCGGCCGGTCCGTCCGACGCCCGAGCCGGAGTATCAGCGTCTGGCGCGTAAAGGCATACCGAAGGAAGAGGCTGGGGAAGAACTGGAAATAGCGTTGCACGATCGTCGTGTCCTCGGTGCCGACCGCTTTTTCGTTCTCGACCCGCAGACCCGCCTCGAGGCTGAGTTTTTTGAACGACCGCTCGTAGGTCCCATAGACCGCGTCGATCTGCTCGGTATTCATCGAAGGCGAGCCGGGGAAGGTGTCGACGATGTGCACATAACTCGACTTCAAACCGGCTTCCCAACGGCCGCCGCTAAAAGGATGGGTGAAGGCCGCTTGTGCGGAATAGATCTGCAGCCGGCGGTATTGCGGTAGGATCTGGTTGGTATCGCCCTGGAGCCTGTGCAACGTATCGTAGTACAGATAGCGGTTGTCCTGGTTCAACCAGAAACCGAAATTCGCATAGTCCAGGTCGACGGTGAGGTTGCGTCCGAGGGTATCGAAGGCCTGTGTCCATTGCAGGGTGGTGGCGTAGTTCTTGTCGCGGTTGCGTTCGCTGCCGGAGAAGTCTTCGTATTGCACCGGACGCCCCTGGCCGTCGCTCTGAAGCATATGCGACGATGGTTGCTGTCCCACGAGGCCAAAACCTGCCGTGGCCGACAGGCTGAGCGTGGTCCGGGGTGTGGCATACCAGTCGACGCCCCCGCTGGGCCGGTTGAAACGGTTGGAGCGGGTGTCGGTGTTGTCGGACGAATACGCTGTCAGGAGTGCCCCATGGGTATCCAGGAAGTCGTTGTTGGCGTGGCCGGTCAGCAATATCTTGTTGAAGGTATAGCTGTCGGCCGCCCACAGGTTGGCGTGCCCGTTTTTGTAGCTGACACCCAGGTTGCCGTTGTACCGCCCATAGAAGCCTTGTAAAAGACTCGCGCCAGCTGTCCCGTTGAACCCGTCCTTCCGGTTGCGGCGGCGGACGATGTTGATCAGGGGACCGGTTCCGGCCGCGTCGAATTTGGCGGAGGGGTTGGTCATGAACTCCAGGCGTTGTACCGATCCAGCGGGCATGCTGCTGAGCAGCGCCGCGAGGTCCTGGGCGGACAGCCAGGTAGGCTTGCCATCGATCATCACGGTAACCCCCGCCCGGGCATTATAGGTGATCTGCCCGTCGGGACCGACCTGCACCCCGGGAATATGCCGCAGGGCTTCCAGCACGGTCTCGCCTTCGGCCGTAGGGTGCTGGTCGAGGTTGACGACGGTCTTGTCGAGCTGGCGATCGACGAGCGGTTTTGGCGCGGTGATTTTTATGTCCTTGAGCTTCACCGTATCGCGCATCTCCCGGGCGCGTGCTGCATCCTGGGCGTGCGTTGTGTCCTGGGCGTGCGCCACACGGAGGAAGCAGAGCAATATGAGCAACTTTCGCATACGCAATAATCGCTCGCCCCCGCGCGCGAATTTCGCCAAATCGACGGCCCGGCGGCCCCGGCCGCCGGAAAGGTTTCGGGGGGCGGTTTTGCCCGTTCGTCGACTCGCGGTGTGTAAAGCGCGTCTCCTCGCGGGCAATTCGCGAAAAAACCGGAGATTGAAGCATGAATCTCGTGGACGCGATCCAATACTGCCACAAAAAATACCGGCTGGCCGGTCACGTCGTGTTTTGGGGGGTGATACTCGTGGTATCGATCTTCTCCACCCGCTACTATGACGGCAGCAAATTCACCCTCCGGCAGGCCTTTATCGGGAACGGGGTGTATATGATCCCGCAGATGGTCGGCGCCTATTGGCTGACGTATATGATCGTACCGCTGTTCTTTGTCCGCAAGCGGTACGTCACCGCGACGATCGCGTTCGTCCTGGGCTCCTACCTGGTTTGCGTCATGGCGCGTTTCCTGGTGGTGCGGGTGACCGAACCCCTCACGGGCGTTCCCCCCAAAGCCTTCGAGACCAATTGGGAGATCATCAGCAACCTGGGTAAGCTGACCTACGTCTATTATTACCAGATTTTCTGCCTGGCTTTTTTGTATTTGTTCGTCCACATCCTGCTGGAGCAGCTGGTCATCCAGCAACGCGCCCTCACGCTGGAGAGGGACAAGATGGCGACGGAATTGAAGCTCCTCAAAAGCCAGCTGAACCCGCACTTCCTGTTCAATACCCTGAACAACATCTACGCGTTGTCGCTGGCCGGGTCGTCCGCCACATCTTCTTCGATCGCCAAGCTCTCCGAGATACTAGACTATATCCTGTATCGTTGCAATGCCCCGCTCGTCCCGCTGGCGGGCGAGATCGGCCTGTTGAACGACTATCTTTCGCTCGAAGGGCTACGGTACAGCCACCGGCTCGAGGTCCGTTTCGAGCAGCGGCTGGAGCAGGACGCATCGGTGCCCCCGCTGTTGCTCCTGTCGCTGGCGGAAAACGCCTTCAAACATGGCGCCAGCCAGGACCTCGGCTCGCCGCGGATCGACATCGCGCTGGCCGTCGCGGGTGATCGTTTGAGGTATTGCGTCTCCAATACGGTGGCGCACGGCGCGGCCTCAGCGGCGCCAACGCCCGGCGCTCCCGCGGCGCGCAATGGCCGGATCGGGTTGAGCAATATCCAAAAACAGCTCGAGATACTTTTCCCCAACCGCCATACCTTCACCACGGGTTTCCAGGGAGACCGCTTCGAGGCCCTGGTGCTCCTCGACCTAAAAAAGGCCCCCCATGCCTATCCGCTGCCTGCTCGTTGACGACGAACCGCTGGCGATACAACTGCTCCGCCAGCACCTTACCCAGCTGCCCTACGTAACGGTCGCGGGGGACTGCCCGAGCGCGGTGGCAGCCCTGGATTTCCTGAACCGGGAACCGGTCGACCTGATGTTCCTGGACATCCGGATGCCCCAGCTGAGCGGTCTCGACCTGCTCAAAAGCATCCGCCACCCGCCCCCCACCATCCTCACCACCGCGCACCGGCGGTATGCGCTCGAGGGCTTTGACCTCGAGGTGGTGGACTACCTCCTCAAACCCGTGACCTTCGACCGGTTTTTTAAGGCGATGGAGCGCTTCCTGAGGCAAAGCAACCAGCCCATGGCCCACATCCTGTCCTCCTCGGAGCCCCGATTTATCTATCTGAAGTCGGGGTATAAATACGTCAAGGTCGACCTGGACCAGATCATCTATGCGGAAAGCATGAAGGACTACCTCCGCGTGGTCACTTCGGAGACGATCGTCGTCACCAAATACAAGCTGGGAGACTTCGAAGAGGAGTTGAAAAACAAGGGATTCCTGCGCATCCACCGATCTTACCTGGTGAATATGCGGCACATCACCGCCTTTACCGCCAGTGAAATCGAGCTCGGCGAGCACCGGCTACCCGTTGGCGACAGCTACCGCGCTTATGTGGACAAGGTTATTCGCGCTCCTCGGACAGGAACGCCCCCTCCATGGTAAAAAGCAGGTCCCTGCCCTTGACTTCGATTTCGTAGGTGTGCGCGCCCTTGGCGTCAAGCCGCCGTCCGGCTT
>NZ_DATJIY010000236.1:0-8007 GCF_035492835.1 Dinghuibacter sp. | reverse complement strand
CCAGAGATAGAGGAGATGACCGGGTTCGAATTCGATGATCCAAAGGTCGCCCTCGCGCGCGTGCTCCATGGCCAGCGCGGTCCGCAACGCGGTTACCGCTGTGACGGTTATGGTGGTGGTCAAGGCTTTGTCGATGGCGAGGACCTTTTGTTTCCGGCGGTGTTTTGTGATGAAGAAGGCTATGGGGACGTAGCCGACGATGGCGAAGGCGGAGGCGCTGAGCAGGGCGAAGAGGCCGAAGAAGCCCTGCTGTTGTTGCCGGCTCATCAGGTGGAGGAAGACTTCACCGGCTATCAACAACGCGAACAACCAGTAGACCTTCACCGGCAGGCGTACGGGCTGGGCGAGCCTCCGCCTGTAGCGCTCCAGCAGGGCGCGCTCGTCGGGGTGGAGGGGTCGCTGGAGTGTCGTCATACTTTGGGTTCGCAGGCGTAGCCGAAGAGGCACCGCTCCTTTATGCTCGCCGCGACCTCCGCGGGGACGTATTCTTCCCAGCCTTCGGCGCCCTGTTTGATCATGGAGAGGACCTTGTCCGTCTGGACCTGGAGGTTGCGTTCCTGGTAGTGGTGGATGTCCTCGATCTTATTGTTGGCGATGAGGTAGCGGTAAAGGTCGACGAGGTGGTGCGGCGGGTTGAAGCGGAGACAGTTGTAGATAACGCCCGCGCGTAGGGTCGGATAGATGAAGAGCTTGACCTTGCGGCTGAAGAGCGTGGCGAAGGCCTCGAGGATGCCCCCGGTCAGCTCGTGGTAGTGCTCCTCGGAGAAGATATACTCAAGGTTGGGATAGCCCATCACCACGCCCATCTGGTGCTTGGTGATCTTGGACAGGTAGGCGACGAGCTTGTAGTATTCGAGGAAATTGGAGATGAGCACGGTCTGCCCCAGCGCGCCGAGGATGTCCACGCGGTCGAGGAAGTCCTTTTCATCGATCTCGGCGGCGGGGTCGGCGTCCCGCTCCTGGAGGGCCTGGAGGGTCAATTCCGCGACGACGACGACGTTGTCCTTGTCGACGTCCGGCTCCTGGAGGAACTGGCGGACGCCGGTGTTGAGCATGTCCATGTGCACGTTGATGACCGGGCGAAAGCGGCCGCGGATCACCAGGATGTTCTTTTTATACAGGTGCTCCGAGGGCTGCAGGTTCTTGCCGTCGGGGCCGAACAGCGCCGCGTCCGAAAAACCGAACTTGACGAGGTGGAGGCTCATCAACCGGTTGTCCACGTTCCGGAAGTCGGGCCCTTCGAACCGGATCATGTCGATCTGGACGACATCCCTGGAGAGGTTGTCCATCAGCGACTGCAAAAAAATGGTGGGGTGCGCGTTGTAGAAATAACAGGCGTAGATCAGGTTTACGCCAAGGATACCCACCGTATTTTGTTGCAAAACATTATCGTTGTCCAATAATTTGATGTGGATGACGACGTCGTTGTATTCTCCGCCGGGGGTCAGCTGGAAACGCGCGCCCATCCAGCCATGGCCCTCATTGGTCTTGTAATAGTTGAGCGCGGACATCGTATCGGCGAAGGCGAAGAAGGTGGTCTTGTCGCCCCTTTTTTCCTGCAGCCGCTCGATCAACAGCCCGTATTCCTTTTCCAGCATGGATATCAGCCGGGTCTCGGTCACGTACCGTTTGCTGGGTCCGTAAATGGCGTCGGAAAAGGTCATGTCGTAAGCCGACATCGTTTTGGCGATGGTGCCGGAAGAGGCGCCCGCCTTAAAGAAATACGCGGCCACGTCCTGGCCGGCGCCGATCTCCGCAAATGAGCCATAGATCTGGGGATCGAGGTTGATCGCTAGAGCCTTTTGCTTGGTACCCAGGTCCTTGTTATAGATGACAGTGCTCATAAAGGGAGTTCACAGGATTCCCGGGCAAGGTACGATTTATTATCCCTCTCCCCAACACGTGATCACCAGGTGCCGGCTACCGCCGTGGTTGCGGTGCTCGCAGAGATAGATACCCTGCCATGTGCCGAGGTTCAAAGCGCCTTTGCTTACGGGTACCAGCACCGAGCTTCCGAGCAGCGCGGCCTTCAGGTGCGCGGGCATATCATCCGGGCCTTCGTCGGCGTGGACGTAATCGGTGTCATTTTCGGGCGCGATCTTGTTGAAGTACGTTTCAAAATCGCGGCGCACCGTCGGGTCGGCGTTCTCGTTGATCGTCAGCGATGCCGAAGTGTGCTGGATAAAGACCTGGCAGAGGCCCTTGCCGATCTCGCCCAGCCCTGGAGCCGCGCGTTCGACCTCATACGTTATAAGGTGGAACCCGCGGCGCCTGGGCGGCAGCGTGAGCGTGTATTGGAACATCTTCATACCTTCCGTGAAGGTACTATTTTGTGCGGATCATGAGGTACATGGTGATGGCGTCCTTGTACGTGCTCATGGCAGCGGCATCCGCTTTGAGCCCGTCCATGTTACCGAGTATCTCCAGGTTGTCGGTGACGACGCCCTTTTCCCTGAGCACGTCTTCGGCGCGCGACGTGTATTCCGCAATGGTGTCCTGCGGTTCCTTGAATTTCCCCGAAAGGCTTTGCAGCAGCTTATCCATCTGCGCTACCCTTTGGTCCGTGGTGTCGATGTGATCCACGATGGCCAGTTTTTGGGCGGGCGTAAGGGTCTTTGCGGGGTCGGGCGTGCCACAGGCGGCCAGGAGCAGGAGCGGGGCGGCAAGGAGGAAGGGTTTCATTGATATGGATTTAGGCGGTAAGATAGGGGTTTGGAGCGGGTTGTGCAATCCGTGAAAACACCCTATTTACCCGGGACCGCGGCCAATTGGCTTACCGGAACATCCGTACCATCCGCTCGAGCGCCCCCGGGGCGTGCATCCAGGCGGTTTGGTCGAGGGTATCGGCGGTGGTGGCGGCGGCGCGGGGGAGCATGGCGGATTCGTAGGCGGCGATGGCTTGTTGTGCGTCGGGGTTATGGGTCAGGTGGGTCGCCAGCTGGAGCGCGTCGAGCATCGCCATGTTGACGCCTTCGCCGGCATAGGGAGGCATGAGGTGGGCGGCGTCGCCGATCAGGGTGATGTTGGGGTGAGCGGGCCAGGATTGGTCGAGGGGCATGTAGTAGAAGGGGCGCGGGGTCAGCGGGCCCTTGTCGAAAAGCTCGAGCCAGACGGGGTCCCAGCCGGGGAAGGTTTGTTGGAACCAGGCGCTGCCGATGCCGGTGAAGTTTGCGTTCCCTGGCGCCGCGAACGCGGCATAGAAGGCCAGGCTGCCGTCGCCCTTGGCGCCGACGATGAGGGTTTTTGAGTCGGCGAGGGCAAAGACCTTACCGCCGTTGACCAGCGCGCTCATGCGCGGCGCGCCTTCGTAGGCGGCGCCCTCGACGGCGGCGTAGCCGGAATAGATGGGCTTGATCGGGGTGACGTAGGGACGCAGGCGGGAGTTCGCGCCGTCGGCGACGACGACGAGGTCGGCTTCGGCGGCGGAGCCGTCCTGGAAGTGCAGCGTCCAGCCGGCGCCGATAGGGGTCAGGGAAACGCACTGGCGGTTCCAGGCGACGGTATCGGGTTTTAATGAATCGAGCAGCAGGTCGCGGAGCGGGCCGCGGTCGATCTCGGGGCGGTCGCCTTCAAAGGCGTCTTCGTAATGGACGCGCGCGTCGCGGTCGACAACGCGCATGCGGTCGGCGCCGGGGCGGTAAGCGGCGTTGAAGGCGTCCATCAGACCGGCCGCGCGGAGGGCGGCCAGGCCGGTATCCTGGTGGAGGTCGAGGGTCGCGCCCTGCACGCGGACGCCGCGGTGGGTATCGCGCTCGTACACCGTTACGTCAAAATTATTCACCTGCAGCAGGCGGGCCAGGGTAAGGCCGCCGGGGCCGCCGCCGGCGATGGCGATCTTTTTCATATGGTTATTCCTTTAATGGCGATGGCGCAGGCGGCGCGGACAACGGTCTCGGGTATGCGCTCGCTGTGCTCGATGTATTCCTGTACGAGGTCCGTCAGCGGCGCGAATAACAGCGCGCGTTGCGCCTCGAAAGGGAGAGGGGCGATCTTTTTTCCCTCCGTATGCCGTCGCAGAAAACGATGGATCGGCGCAAAAAACTGCCCCTCCTGTATGTTCCTTTCGCGGAATGCCTTGTTCAGCAGTGGCGAGGACTTCCCGTATTGCATCAGCGCAAAGCCCGCCGGGTTGGCCGCCAGGTAGCGGAATCCGTTCAGCCAGAGCGTCTCCACGCCCTCGGCGAAACCCATATCCTCACTAAAACCTTCCAGGATCGCCTTTTCATAGGAACCGAGGACTTCGTCGATGAACAGTTTTATGAGCAGGTCCTCCTTGTTCTCATAAGTCAGGTAGATCGTCCGCGGCGACACGTTTGCGGCCTTGGCCAGCTTTTGCATGCTGAGGTTCTCCAGGCCCTCCTCGGAGATGATCCGGAGGGCGACCGTGCGGATGGCAGTGGCTTTTGCGGGGTTTTTGGGGCGCATGGGGCAAAGATAAGTAAACGTTTATTTACTAACAAATCTTTAGTCGTCCGCACGGAGCTGGCCATTGGTCACCGGTCCCCGCCCAAACGTCAACAAAATTACCCGTGCCGTCGCCGGCGCCGTAGGTTCGACCCATGAAACGACTACTCTATATCGACAACCTCCGCTGGACGATGATCATGCTCGTCGTCAGCATGCACGCCGCGGTGACCTATAGCCACATCGGCAGCTGGTATTATATGGAAAACGCACCCGTAAGCCCCGCGGAAAAAGCGGTTTTTGGCACCTACCAGGCGACCCTCCAGTCCTTTTTCATGGGGTTCCTTTTCTTTATCGCCGGGTACTTTGTCCCCAGGGCATACGATACGAAAGGGCCGTGGAGGTTCCTCAAAGACCGCGGCTACCGGTTGGGGCTACCGCTGCTGCTCTATATGTTCGTCATCCAACCGGTAGCCGTGTGGTGTGTCTCGTCCTTTGGCGGCGAGACCGTGTTCCCCAATGGATTCCTGCAGGGCTACGCGCACTATATAACGAGCGGCCGGTGGATCGGTGGCACGGGACCGTTATGGTTTTGCGAAGCGTTATTGATCTTCTGCGTTGGCTATGTGGCGGTGCGGGCCTTTGGCCGGGTAAAAACGGTACTCCCGGGCAAAAAAACGATCTGGCTCTTCATTGGCGCGATCACCGTCTGCACCTTCGCGATGCGTTTGCCCTGGCCCGTAGGCACGGACTTCTACAACTTGCAGTTCTGTTATTTCCCGCAATACATTTTCTTTTTCTCCGCCGGCACGCTAGCGTATAGCGGGGGTTGGCTGGACCGGCTGGAAAACGGCCGGTTTTGGGGCCGTACCGCCCTCTTCCTCGGCTTGTCCTTCTGGGTGGCCATCCTCGTGCTCGGCGGCGCGATGAAGGGACACGTGCCCTACTACCAGGGCGGGATGCACTGGCAAAGCCTCGGGATGTCCTTTTGGGAGTCGATGATGGGCGTGTCGATCTCGATCTGGCTGCTCCAGACCTATAGGCGACGCTGTGACCGGCAGGGACGGTGGGCGAGGTTTTTCTCCGCCAATGCCTTTGCCGCGTACGTTTTCCACGCGCCCATCCTGATCGCCCTCAGCCGCTGGATGAGTCCGCTGGCGATGCCGCTGCCCCCGAAATTCCTCTTGTTGACGGTCGCGGCTATCGCGGTGAGCTTTGCGGTTTGTGCGGCCGTTTTCCGCAAATTACCCTTGTTGCGGCGTATATTGTAAGCATGAAAGCCCTGTTGCCGCTAGCCTTTCTTTTTATGCAAATCACCGAGGCCCAAACACCGGATAGCGTCCGGCTCCGCCAAATCGTCAACCGCTGCCGGACCGTGATAAACACCAACCCCGATTCGGCGCTGGTGTATGGCCAGCAGGGGCTGACACTGGCGCAGCAATTGCACGACGACCCCTCCACCGGTTTGTTGCTCGGCGCCCTGGGGCGAGCGTACCTCGTCAAGGGGGATCTGGTCAAAGCCCGGGGGTTCATCAACCGTTATTACGAGCTGGCGCAAAAGGACAACGACGCCAAGGCCCTGGAGCGTTCGCTGGTATTCCTGTCCGCCGTGGACCAGCAACAGTCGAACGTCCCCGCCTCGTTCGACGACCTCTACAAAGCGCTGGCCGTGGCCGCCAGGATCGACGACACGGCCTTTATGGAGATGGGTTTCACCAACATCGCGGTCATGTTCTTCAACCAGGAAAATTATCCAAAGACCCGCGAGTTTGCGCAAAAGGCGCTGGACGTGGGCGTGAGCTTGCACTCCGTGGATCACTTTTTCTCCGTCACCAAGATATACGAGACGCTCGGCGCGATGTACTACAAGGAGGACAGCCTGCCGCAGGCGGCGGCGGAATACAAGAAGGCGCTGCAGCTGTACCAGGACAACCACTACCCGATGGGCGTGGCGACGATGTACACCCAGCTCTCGAACACCACGCCCTATGATTTCGCCGCGACCCTCGACTACGCGTTCAAGGCAAAGGCCATCTGGGACACGCTCGCGCCCAACAACATGTACGCGGTCATGAACCTCGGCAATATCGGTATCGCCTATGCGCGGATGGCCCACCGCGGTTCGAAGGAGTCCCTCCCGAAGGCGGATACCTTCCTGTCCCGCGCCGCTGCCGCGGCCACCGAAGAGAACAGGATCGGTTTCCTGGATTCCCTGGCGTGGGTCAAATCCATGGAAGGCGACTACCGTAACGCCTATGCGCGGTTGCGGCAGCGGAACGACGTCTACGATTCCTTTTATTCCCAGGAAAACAAAAACAAAGTCGCCGCCATAGACGAGAAATACCAGGTCGAGCTGCGCGACCGCCAGATCGAGGCCGAACAACAGGCCCTGGCCGCCCAACGCCGCCAGCGCTGGTTCCTGGTCGGCGGGCTGGTGCTCCTCGGCGTCATCGGGCTCCTGCTGTGGCGGCAGAGTATCCTCCGCGAACGCAACAACCGGCTGCTGGCCGAAGCCAACGAGAACAAGACCCGCTTTTTCAATATTTTAAATCACGACCTCCGCGCCCCCGTGGCCCGGCTGATCAGTTTTTTGCAGCTCCGCCAGATGGCCCCGGAGCGCGCCGATGCCGCCCACGAGGCGCGTCTCCAGGAAAACGTGGAGCGCCTGCTCGAAACCATGGAGGATCTATTACTATGGAGCAAGGGGCAGATGCAGCACTTCCAGGCGTCGCCTACGGTGCTGTCGTCGGCGGAGCTTTTCCGCGGGCTCTCGGAATATTTCGGGGGCGCGGCCTCGTTGCGCTTCGAAGGCGAGGGGACCGTCTTTGCCGACGAGCACTACCTGAAGACCATCATGCGCAACCTCACCAATAACGCGCTCAAGACCGGCGCCGATGTCGTGTGGAAGGCCGGTCCCGGCTGGCTTTCGGTTACCGATAACGGTCCGGGGGCAACCGCGGAGCAGCTCAAGGCCCTCTGGGACGAAGCCGCCCCCGTGGGTATCCGCAGCGGCCTGGGGCTGCACGTGGTACGCGATCTCGCGCGGGCCATCGATTGCAAGATAACGGTGTCGTCGGCGCCCGGGGCGGGGACCACGTTCCTCCTGGAGCTACCGGCCGCCACCCGCGCCTAGGACGCCGGCTACTTTTCGAGCCCGACCTGCGGACAATAGCCGGCGCGGATGGCGTTGACGGTCGAGGCGGGGGTCAGTACGCGCATGGGGCGGTCCGTTTCGCCGCTTCCCATCGTGGGGACCACGGGGTCGCCGTAGCCTTCGGGGGACCACTTTCGTAGCAGCCCTTTATACAGCAGGTGCGGGGTGTTTTGGAAAACCACGAACGTGCCATCGGGCAACGCGTCGATGGGCTCTTCATGCGGCCCGCCGGTGCGTTCGGCATGGAGCACTTCGTCAATTTGACCGATGGGCGTCTTCATGGTAAAGCCATACTCCGGGTTGCCCGCGATCCACGCCGCCTTGAAGCGGTTGAAGTCCTCGCGGCGGCACTCGGCGCAAGGGCGGTGACCCGCGGAAAGGGCGGTGGCCTCGTCGAGGAAAAAAAGTTCGGTGTACTGACCGGGCGCCATCACCGGCCGGTGTCGGCC
>NZ_DATJIY010000235.1:0-6364 GCF_035492835.1 Dinghuibacter sp. | reverse complement strand
TTTTGCTTTTTAGAAGGACGCCTCAAGCTTGCTGGAAGACGAGCGACGAGGGAGCGGTTGAGAGTAAGCCTGTCTTCAAAAAAACCATCTTTTACATACCCCGATGAAATAAATGCCATTTACGGGCGTTGTTTTCCTAATAACCCCATCCCATGAAAAATGCAATTTTTCTTTATGCGTTCACATTTCTGTGTTCGACAGCCTATTCTCAAATCAATGACCCACAGTACAAAGAGGGCGTAAAGAGTTTTAAAAACAACGACTTTCCCAGCGCATTGCTGTGCTTCGAAAAAGCTATAAAAGCAAATCCCGATAGCGCAGAAGCATATTTCATGCACGGTGTCACCTGCTACCGGACGCAACAGTTGAAACAGGCTATTACTGACTTTGACAAATGCGTTGAACTACATTATACACGTCCCGTTACATACGAATATCGCGGTCAGGTAAAATTCATTCTCCAGGATTTCAAAGGAGCATTGGAAGACTTTGACGAACAGGCAAAATTATATCCAAAAGAATCCGACAACTACAACAATCGGGCTATGGCGAAGACCAGGCTTGCCAACTTCCAGGGTGCCGTGGCAGATTATGACACAGCCATTCTCCTAAACCCCGATAATGTCAAATACTGGGTGGGCAGAGGAGCAATGAAAACGAAGCTCAGCTTATTTCAGGAAGGGGCTGTTGACCTAAATAAAGCTTTACAACTGGACCCTAATAATGAAAGGGCATATTGCATTCGCGGACTCAACAAAATTCTGACGAATCATTTTATCGGCGGATTGTCGGACGTGAACAAAGCAATTGCTTTGGATTCTACGGACCTGGAAGCGTATTTGCTTCGCGGGCAGGCAAGAATACCCCTAAAAGACTACAAAGGCGCACTCGATGACTTAAACTATGTATTGAAGTTTACACCCGACGACCAGTCCGCACTTGGCTTCAGAGCTTCCGCAAAAGTCGGTCTTGGCGACAAGGCCGGCGCCTGCGCCGACTACAACAGATTTTTACAACTGGGCGGAACGCCAGTTGCGGGAGGAGAGAATATTTGTAAATAGAAATTTTATCTCTCTGAAACCTTCAACCTCCACGTCGTATGCATCTTTCCACTCATATTGGCCCTAAGCCGCTGCAGCAACTCCGGCGAGCACGAAGCTAAAAAATGCGGCAACGACCCTAAACTCATATAATCGGGCTCAAACTCTTTATCGATAACCAATCCCTCCGACGCAAAGAACGCTTCAGCCTCTTCAAAGGACTCAAACATATTATCCTTCACCCTATGTTGCTCCAAAAACTCCCTCAAAGTATCTCCCCGCGAGAGCTCCTCATCTTCGGGCAGGTCCCGTCTGAGGTAAACATCGGCCGTGATCCAGTAACCTCCCCGCTCCGCCAGCACGTCGCGGATCTCTCGGCAAAGCTGCCGTTTCTCCTCCATGCCTAAATACATCAGCAGCCCTTCATTCACAATAACCAGCGGACCAGCCGGAAAACCACTGACAATACTATTAAATATCGACGTGTCCAACGCATTCAAAGCCTTCAGCTCATAATGTCCACGGAGCGGACCGGCGAGCGCTGCGACGAGAGGTTGCTTCGTCGCAATCAGATCAGGCAGGTCCGTATCGATATAGTAGACCGGCCGGTCGGTGGCCAGGGCCAGCCCGCGAAAGGAAAATCCGGAGGAGAGTTCCAGTATATTGGTGGCGTCATCGGGCAGCAGCTGGTTGATGCTCCAGTACCGCGCTTCGAAATGCATCACGCGGATCCAAAATCCGGGCTGACGATTCGAAAAATCCGGCTCAAACGGTTCCGGATCCTGGATCAGCTTTGCCGCCTCGCGTGCAAACGGTATTGTGGTATGGGCCTTCATCAGCAAAAGGGCCCGCGCCGATGGGCTGATAGTGTTGTAGTTACGTGTTTGTTGCATGTTAACAGTTGTCTTCCGCTAAAGTTAAGAAAATTACCCGCCCTCAATATGCGGCATAACTGATTGAAAAAATTACCCCGTGGCACGCGAATCGCAGTCACACCTCTAAAAGCGTTAACTATGAGAAAGCTACTAGTGTTAATACTGGGTATCTCACTGACAGCCAGTGCGATGGCCCAAACCGACCCGCAAAAGAAACAGGAAATGAAGGACCTCCGTACCGACGTACGCGAGAAAAAGGCCGCCTCTCACAAAGTGAATAAGGACTGGTCGCATGTACGCGTGAAAAAGGCCATGCACGACCACAAGGCGGTAGCCAGAGAAAATAAGGACATCAGCAAAGATTCAAAACGTTTAAAACGACAAGGTGTTGACCATCCTGTAGCCAAGGCCAAACGTCAGGTCCGCGTCCAGGATGATAACCGAAAGGATCACACGAATTAGTTATTCCTGTGATTTATCAAAAGGGTGTTCCAAAAGGAGTACCCTTTTTTCGTCTCCAACCCCGGTCACCCCCCGGCCTCACGCCCGAAAATTCGGATTCATCCACGCCATCGGGATATCCGCGTCCAGCACCCCATTCGGCTTGCGATACCTTCCCGGCATCCGGCCCTCGATAGTAAACCCAATCCCCTCATAAAAGGCAAGCGCTCTCTTATTGGTCTCCCCCGTCAGCAGCTCGACCCGTAGTATATCCTTGCGGTTCTCCCGAACCTCGTCCAGAACGCCCATGAACAATGTCTTTCCAATACCCTGGCCCTGATAGTCGGGGTCGACGGCGATCGTCAGGTCGCTGAGCATATGGTCAAAACATTTGAGTCCCGGCTTACTGCAGTGGATATCACCGATGATGGCGCCGCTGGCTTCGTTCTCCATGACAAAATGAACGCCGTTGTGGGCGGCCTCCGTCATAAATCCGTCGACATATTCGATGGTGATCTCGTCCTCCGCGCGGGCGAGGCCGCCGGAAATACGGGCTACTTTTTTATACAGGGCGATGATGCCGTCGCGGTCGGCGGCAACGGCAGGCCGAAGGGTGTTTTTCATGAGACTGAAATTATCGAATTTTCGCCAGCGCAGAATAAATATTGCTTCTCCCGAACGCTGACGGCCGCTCGCCCAGCTTGTCCACCTTCGGCCAGCCCGCAATCGCCATCAGGGGGCGGAGTTTAGCCAAACTAACGGGCCAGGGTACCCAGGTAGGCACCGGCGTGTCGGTATCGTATTCCACGACCAGCAGCGGTCTTTCCGGACGAAGCGGCGCGCTTTCCGGATGCCCTGGATGCATCGACCTGGTCAGCGTCGACAAAAACGCAGCCTTGTCCTCGACGTAGTGCAGGGAATTGGCCATGAGTATACCGTCAAGCCCAGCGACAGGTAAAGGAATATTAACAAAATCGGTTTTTACCGGCACCAGATGGACGCCACATACCAGATCCGACTGCAGCATCGGGCGCAGGTCAAGCCCATAAATGGTACTGCCCGCGGGCAAAAATCGGGCGAGCGCTTCGGTGAATAACCCCGACCCGCAGCCGAGGTCGGCCCAACGGACAGGTGCATCTCCTACAACGTCACGCAATACGGGCCGGTCAAAAAGTTCAATAGCTTCAGAGAGTCGCATACGCAAAGATCGGAAACTATCCGACCGCCGCGTGCTTCTTCTCCAAAAATTCCGTCAGCATCGTACCAAGCAGGTTACCCCAGCCTTTCTCGAAATTCTCAGGCCTGAGTCCGGGGTTCTTGTAGCCTTCGAAGGTCTCGATGCCTACATGCCGCAATGTAAGGCGCGTGCCCTTGCCTTGCGGCTCCAGCTCGAAAGTGACGAGGGAGTTGCCAGGAAAGCCGCCATAACGCCATTCGTAGCTGATCTTTTTGTTGGGAATGACCTCGGTGATCTTCCAGATATGCCGCCAGTCATAGCCTTTTGCGGTGATATCAAATTCGGTCTCGAATCCCACCACAGGCCGGAAATCGCTAAGCGGCATATACCACTGCTTCATCTGCTCGGCATTGGTGATGGCGCGCCAGACCGTTTCCGGCGAGGCGTTGTAGGTCCGCTCCATAATGACCTGAACCGGCCCCTTCTCGAGGAAGTCCGTAAGGCTCTCGTTCATAAAATAGTTCCAGCCATCCTCGATCTTCTTCGGGTGGAGGTCCGGGTGGATATCGCCGCGGAAGGTCTCCAGCCCCACATGGCTGACCCTGACACGCGTGCCCTCGCCATCGGGCGTCAGTTCGAAGGTGACGCGCGAGCTGCCGGGGAAACCTGTCAGATGCCACTCATAGCTGATCCTTTCGCCGGGCACGACATCGGTCACTTTCCATACATGCGGAAAGACCTTGTTCTCCACTTTCTGGTCAAATCTGGTTTCGAAACCCATCTCGGGCCGGAAATCCGTAACCGGAAGATACCACTGTTTCATCTGCGCGGGATCTGTGATAGCGCGCCAGACGCGTGCCGGTGACGCATCGTACGTGCGTTCGACGATAACCTGGGCTTTTTCCATATGTGTTATTTTTTTTTCTTTTTTGAAGACGCCTTCGCCGACCCGGGTCCCGGGCCTCTCTTACCTGCCCCTGGGCTTCTCCTCTTCGGCGGCGCCGCGGCCTCCTCTCTCTCCAAAAACTCACCGAGGGCGTCCAGCTTCTGATTCCAGTAGACGCGGAAATGGTCAACCCACTGCGAAACCTCCGACAATTTTTGCAGTCTGGCTTCGCAGTACCGCTCGCGGCCGCGGGTATGGATCGTCACGATGCCGCACTCGGTCAGTATCTTGATGTGTTTGGAGATGGCGGGTCGGCTCACCTCGAAATTTTCCGCGATGGAATTCAGCGGCAATGGCTTCCGCGCGATGAGATGAATGATCTCCCGGCGGGTTGGGTCGGCAATGGCCTGAAATACGTCTCTTCTCATAATTGGTAACCGTTCGGTTACAAAACTAGGAAAAGTAACCATATGGTTACATATTTTATCAAAATATTTTTTTATCCGCCGCCAGACCCGCGGGGATCCGCCACACCTTCCATCGCCCGATCCGCGGCAATCCACCGGTACCACCCAACCCGCGAAACCCACATCCCCCAACCCGGCCCTGCCGGATTTTGCAACCGATTTATTTTTTGGTTATCTTCGGTACCCTCAATCAAACTATGACCATGCGTTCAATAGTCCTGACTCTTGCCCTGCTAGCCGTCGCGGCCACGTCCCACTCCACGATAAAATCCTATACAAAAGACGCGGACGGCGTAAACTTCGTCCTCGACATCGGCTCGATGACCATCCGCGTCTGGCAGCCGGACGTCGTCGAAGTCCGCTATACCATGCTCCCGCAACTTCCCAGACGCTCTTCGCTGGTAGTCACCAACAACAACTGGGCCCCGGCGACGGAGTTCACAGTCGCAGAGCTGAACAATACCATCGTGATCACCACCAAAAAACTGCACATTATCGCCGATAAATCTACCAATGCCATCAGTTACTCCGACCTCACCGGAAAGCCGATCCTCGAAGAAGACGGCGCCAACGGCAAATCGATGCAGCGGGCACAGATCGCAGGGATCGCCACCTATGGTCTGGAGACAGTTTTTAAGTCACCATCGGACGAAGGGCTGTTCGGCCTGGGATGTCATCCCCTTGATTCGCTGTCCATCAACTACAAGGGCCGCGACCAGGACATGCTGATCAAATACATGACCGGCGCTATACCGGTCCTTCTCTCCACAAAAGGATATGGCCTGATGTGGGACAACTACAGCCCATCAAAATTTTACGGAGGAATGGCGGGCAATACAAAATATCGCTATACGTCGGAAGACGGGAAACTCATCGACTATTATTTCTTCTACGGCCCTTCGTTCGACAGGATCGTCTCCCTCTACCGCGACGCGACAGGACGCGCGCCGATGTTCGGCAAGTGGGCGTACGGACTGTTCCAGTCACAGGACCGCTACAAGACTCAGGCTGAAGTCCTCGCCGCCGGCAGCAAATACCGCGACGCCCATATCCCCGTCGACGTCATCGTCCAGGACTGGTACTACTGGGACCCCTTACCCATAGGCTCACACGTAATGAACCCGACGGCGTATCCCGATCCACGGGCGATGGTCGACGAGCTACACAAGGAGAACCTGCACGCGATGATATCCATATGGCCCGTTTTTGGCAAAGGGACGGCCAACTTCGACGCGCTCAAGGCGATGGACGGACTGACGAGCATCACCTGGGACAACGTCGTCACGCACACCTTCGATACTTACTATGACGCACACAATCCGAGGGCGCGCGACCTATACTGGCAGCAGGCGAGGGACAGTCTCGTAGCCCGCTATGGCTGGGACGCGTGGTGGATCGACCAGTGCGAACCCGACAACGGCGCCCTGCTGGACCAGCGCAGGCTGGCGACCTTCTATACCGGCAAGGGCATCGACTAT
>NZ_DATJIY010000234.1:0-16756 GCF_035492835.1 Dinghuibacter sp. | reverse complement strand
GCGGCAGCTGGCGCTGCATGCGTTCAGCTGGGGCGGGACGCTCACGGAGGCGGACATCGTCACGACGCACGGCTGCCTGGAGGCGGTGAACCTGGCGCTGCAGGCCGTGACCCTGCCAGGGGATGTCGTGGCGGTCGAGACGCCGACATTCTTTGGGTTGTTGAGGGCGGTGCAAAACCAGGGGTTGAAAGTCCTCGAGGTCCCCGTGGACCCGGAGACGGGCGTGGACATCGACTGGCTGGAGGGGGCGCTGGAGCGGACGCCGGTCAAGGCGTGCCTTTTCGTGACGAACTTCAGCAACCCGTTGGGCGCGTGCATGCCGGACGACAGGAAACAGCGGCTGGTGGACCTATTGGCGGCAAAGGACATCCCGCTGATCGAAGACGATATATATGGCGACCTCTATTTCGGCGAGTCGCGGCCGCGGACGTGCAAAAGCATGGACCGGACGGGGAACGTGATCCTCTGCTCGTCGGTGTCGAAGTCGCTGGCGCCGGGGTACCGGGTGGGCTGGTGCATCCCGGGGCGGCACCTGCAGCGGGTAATGGACCTCAAACGTATCCATTCGCTGTCGTCCACGCACGTCACGCACGCGGCGGTGGGGCAGTTCTTTGCCCACAACCGCTGGGACCTGCACATGCGGCAGCTCCGCAAGGCGTTGCATACGCAAAGCCTGGCGTATATAGAGGCGATTGCACGGTATTTTCCAGCGGATACAAAGGTCACCCAACCCAAGGGCGGGTATGTGCTTTGGGTGGAGCTCAACCGGGCGGTTCAATCGCTGGCGTTGTTCCAGGCGGCGATCGAGGAGAAGATCAGCATTTCGCCGGGGCAGCTGTTTAGCCTCGATCAGCGCTACAGCCATTGCATCCGCATCAGTTTCGGGCTGCCGTTCACGCCCGCGATCGAGAACGCGCTGCGGACCCTGGGGGCGCTCGTAAAATCGCAGGCGGTGCGATAGTGCCCGGTGCGGGCGGCGCTGTAGCGCCGGAGTCGGGCGGAAGCCGTATATTGGCAAAAAAAATGCGCGCATCCGCATTCCTTATCCTCTGCTTCCTGGCCCTCGGGGCGTCGGCACAAAAGCACCACAAGAAAAAGACGGCACATCCGGCGGCGCCGGCAAAGGACGTCCCGGTCCAGATCGATTCCCTGAAATACCTCGGGGAATACGACGTACCGTTTGCCGCGCCCTTCCACGGTACGACGATCGGCGGGCTCTCGGGGATCGACTACGACCCGGCGCGGAAGCTGTATTATATGATCAGCGACGACCGCTCCGAGGTGAACCCGGCGCGGTTCTACACGGCGGCGATCACCATCGGCGGGCATGGGATATTGGGGATCCGTTTTACGAACGTGACAACCCTGCTGGCGGCTAACGGTCAGCCCTATCCCAACGCCAAAACAGACCCTTCCCATACGCCCGACCCCGAGGCCCTGCGCTACAACGCCCGGCTGGACCGGATGGTATGGACGAGCGAAGGGGAGCGCATCGTAACCCCCGCCAAAACAGTCCTCGAAAACCCCGCGGTGACGCTGGTCACCCGGGCGGGCAAATACATCGACACCTTTGCGCTGCCGCCGCAGCTGCGGATGCACGAGACGCCGGAAGGCCCGCGTCAGAACGGGGTTTTTGAAGGCGCGGCGTGGGCCGACGGCGGGCGCACGCTGTACGTCAGCGTCGAGGAGCCGCTCTACCAGGACGGTCCGCGGGCGGGGCTGACGGACACGACGACCTGGACGCGGATTATTAAATACGATGTATCAACCCGGAAACCGGTCGCCCAGTACGCCTGGAAGCTCGGGCCGGTGGCGCGTCCGCCGCAGCCGGCGGGCGCCTTTATGATCAACGGCATCCCGGATATCATGTGGTTGGGGGATGGAAGGCTGATGCTGATCGAACGTTCGTTTTCCTCGGGGCATATGGCGTGCACGATCAAGGTGTACATCGCGGACCTCCGCGACGCCTCCGACGTGGGACCGGCGATATCGATGCAATACGCGCCGCCCATACATCCCATCAAGGCGCGGCTGCTCCTGAACATGGACGCGCTCGGCCGCTATGTCGACAACATCGAGGGCGTCACCTTCGGGCCCAACCTCCCGAACGGTCACAAGTCCCTGCTGTTCGTGGCCGACAATAATTTCAATCCTTTACAAAAGAGCCAGTTCTTTTTGTTCGAAGTCATCCCTTGAAATGTGGATTTTCAGTATTATTGTGCAGAATGAAGAAGGAAGTTAAGGCCGCGTTTATAGCTACGGGCAGCTATATACCGGAGACAACGATTACAAACGATGCTTTTCTCCAACACCGTTTCTTAGAGAAAGACGGCTCTGCTATCGGAAAGGACAACGCCACAATCATCCGGAAATTCAAGGAGATCACGGGGATTGCGGAAAGACGTTACGTCCGCCCGGACCAGACGGCCTCTACGATCGGTTATCTCGCCGCCAAGGACGCGCTCGAGAGCGCGGGCATTGACAAAGAGACGCTGGACTTTATCATCGTCGCCCACAACTTCGGAGACGTGCAAAGCGGGTCGAACCGGGTGGACCTGGTCCCTTCGCTGGCCTCCCGGATCAAGGCGCTCCTGGGGGTCGCCAACCCCGATTGCGTGGCCTATGACCTGGCCTTTGGCTGCCCCGGGTGGGTCGAAGGCGTCATCCAGGCGAGCTTTTACATACGCGCGGGCGAGGCCAGACGCTGTCTGGTGATCGGCACCGAAACCCTGTCGCGGATCGTCGACCCGCACGACCGGGACACGATGCTCTACTCTGACGGCGCGGGCGCCGCGATCATCGAGGTGACCGAGGACCGGGAAGAGGGCGTGATCCTGTCGCACAAAACGCAGACTCACGCGGTCGAATATGCGAACTTATTGAATATGGGGCCGAGCTATGACCCCGCGGAGGGCACGTCGGACCTGTTCATCAAAATGAACGGCCGCAAGCTCTACGAATTCGCGCTCAACCACGTCCCCCTCGTCATCAAGGCCGCGCTGGAAGCCGCCAAGGTGTCGCTGTCGGACATCAAAAAGGTGCTCATCCACCAGGCCAACGACAAGATGGACGCGGCCATCCTCCAGCGGCTCTTCCAGCTCTACGGTCTCGACAAAAGCCCGGCGGACCTGATGCCGATGACGATTTCCTGGCTGGGCAACAGCTCGGTGGCTACGGTCCCTACCCTGCTGGACCTGATCCAGAAGGGGCGGTTGAAGGGGCACGAGCTGAACAAAGGTGATAAAGTAGTCCTGGCGTCGGTTGGCGCAGGTATGAATATAAACGCAGTTATATACCAGTTTTAGGATGCTGGGGCGCTTGAAGAAGCTGCTCCGCATTGCCGGCCCCGGCCTGATCACCGGCGCCAGCGACGACGACCCGTCGGGTCTGGCGACCTATACCCAGGCCGGCGCCGCCTTTGGCTTCCAGATGCTCTGGACGGCGCTGATCACCTTCCCGCTGATGGCGACGATCCAGGGGATGTGCGCCCGCATCGGTCTCGTGACATGCCAGGGGCTGACGGGTACGCTCCGCAAACACTACCCCCGCTGGCTGCTGTATACGATGCTGCTCGTCAGCTTCCCGGCCATCGTGCTGAACATCGGCGCCGACATCGAGGGCATGGCGGCGGTATCCCACATGCTGTTGCCGGCCGTCCCGGTATTCGCGTACAGCCTGTTCTACGCCCTGTTGCTGATCTACCTGATCATACGGCTGCCCTTCCACCGGATCGCCTCGATCCTGAAGTGGTTGTGCGTGGTTTTATTTTTGTATTTGCTCGTTCCCTTTATAGTACACGTGCGGTGGGGGGATGTCCTGCGGCATACGTTCGTGCCTGAGATACACGGTGGCAAGGACTTCCTGAACATGCTGGTGGCCATCCTCGGCACAACCATATCGCCTTACCTTTTCTTTTGGCAGGCCACGCTGGAGGCCGAAGAATCGAACACCAACAAGGGAGGCCGCATCATGGTGAACAAACAGGTGCTGGGCGACATGCGGGACGACGTGAATTTAGGGATGCTCTTTTCCAACCTCGTCATGTTCTTTATCATCCTTACCGCGGGCGCCGTCCTTTTCCCCCACGGCATCCACCAGGTCGATACCATCGAGCAGGCGGCGCGCGCCCTCGAGCCCCTGACCGGCCCGCTGACGTATATCATCTTCTCCGTCGGCGTGATCGGCACGGGGCTGCTGGCGGTGCCGGTGCTCGCGGGATCCGTCGCCTTTATGGTCGGCGAGACCTTCGACGTGCCGCAGGGGCTGGACAAAAAGTTCGGCGAAGCGCCGGTATTTTACCTTACCCTCGCCGGCGCGGTACTACTCGGATTGGTCGTCAATTTTGTGGGCATCAGCCCGGTGCAGGCGCTGATCTGGACCGCGGTCCTCTACGGGCTAACGGCGCCGGTCATGATCGCGGTGGTCATGCACATCGGCAACAACAAGGCCATCATGGGCGAGCACACGAATTCGCGGCTCTCCAATATCCTTGGGGGGATTACTTTTCTTTTCATGACGGCGGCGGCGGTGGCGCTGTTGTGGTTTATGTTTTAACAATTCCTTCGGGTTACTTTTTTCTGCTCCGCGGTATTCAGGGGTATATCCAACGCTTTTTGTTATGAAAAAAATCAACAGCTTACCGCTGAGGAGGCTTGCCATGTCCGCGATCGTGGTACTGGCCTTTGCCTGCAATAACGACGGGAGCCGCACCGGGGCGGCCTTACTGGAAAGGGCGGCGGCGCCCGACCGGAAAACCGACGCCGACACGGCCACGCGCGACGGCGGCCTGCCGCAGGTCCCGGGGATGATCGAGCCCCGTGGGCTCCTGCTGCTCAAAAAGGCGGACGTCGAAGTGACCGTGGACGATATGGGTTTGTCTGCGCGCCGCATCCGGGCCTGGCTCGGGACCGTCGACGGGTACTATACCTTGTGGACGCACCGGCGCGCGGGCGACTCGCTCTGCCTGGAAATGACGGCCAAGGTGCCGCGGGAGCAATTCGAGCCTTTCAAGGACTCGGTGGAGACGCTCGGCACGCTGGTGGCGGAGACGGCGACCGCGAACGATATGACCGACGACTATGCGGCGGCGCAGGCTCTACAGACGCTGGAGCAACGGTTGGCGACGCGGTATGACGCGGTTCACGGCAAGAGCGAGCTACAGGCGATCGACCGGTCGTCGGAACTGCAGACGAATGCGGTAAACGCGGCGCAAACGGTAGCGGCGACCAACCGGCACGTAGCGTGGGCGACGGTGCGCGTGCGCGCGACCGCCTACCGGCCGCTTCCCCCGCCGGAGCCTACGCCTTTCGGGCGGCGGCTTGCCGGCAACCTGCAAGATGGCTGGGGCGGGATAGAGGCCGTACTGCTGGCGCTCGCAGAGATATGGCCGTTGCTCCTGATGATCGGGATCGGCGTATACATGGCGATGGCGCGGGTGCGGGGGGCCGGGGGGACGCCCCGGGGGGGAGAGCCTATGGCAGCACCGAAGGCCTCATCGTAAGGATCGAATCCGTCAGCGCGTTCATCGCGGACGACCCTACGGTGACGCGTACCGTCCGGAGGGTGTCGGCGGGGATGTTGGCGCCGAACCAGTGGGGGTCTTCCTTTTGGGTCCAGGTGACGAGGAAGAGGTTGGAGCCGTCGGGGTATGGGCGGCCGGAACGGGCGGCGGTGGCGGCGGGGGCGTCACCCATGAGGGTGCTGGTGAGGCCGTGGCTCACGGAGGTGGCGATGACGCGGTAGCCGTCGGTGGGCGCGACGGGTGCGGGGGGCAGGCTGAAGAAGAGGTCGCGGTCCTTCATGGGGGCGTGGCAGTTGAGGCATTCGGAAGTGAAGGCGGCGGTCTTGCCGTAGGGCTGGAGCGCCAGGCCCTTTACCCAGCGGGCCCAGCCCCAACCGCCGGTGGATTTGTATTTGACGCGGTCCTTGATCATGAACTCGACTTGTTTGAATTCGCCGGCTTCGATGTGGCCGGCGGTGTCGGCGGAGGCGTCCCAGGCGATCTTGGCAAAGGTGGAGCTGTCGGGCCACGGGTTGGTGTGGCCGTTGCGGAAGGCGCGCATGGCGGTGGGGTTGGCGAGGATGACGCGGAGGGTGCCGTTGTCCCAGCGTTCGGAGGTGGCGAGGACTTCCCAGTCTTCAAAACCGGTGGGGAAGGCGATGCCGTTGAGGGATATGGGGGGCGTGGCCGCCGACGGCGACAGGCGCCAGGCGGCGAACTGGCGCATCGCGGCGCCGGAGCGGGCGGTATCGGCAAGGTTCGGCGCAGGCAGCGTCAGCAGGTATGCCCGGAGCGTCGCGAGGTCCTCGCCGCTGATGCGGCCCTCGTGGTGGACGGCCGTGTAGCTGCCCAGCGGCATGGTATTAAAGGTCATCTGGTTGAGGCACTCGAAGAGCTTGCCCTTGCGGACGGCGGCGGGGAGGCTGTCCCAGTCGGAGAAGTTCAGCACGGCGCGGCCGTCCTCGACGTGACCGGCCACGATCCAATACGCGGGGACGATCTTGTCGAACCAGGCGAGCTCGGTCTGGTTGGAATGACAGTTGTAGCACGCGCGTTGCAGGATGGCCTTGACGTCCGCGGGGCCGCTGAAATCAGCCTTCACCGGCGGGTTGTCGATGGTGGGGCGCACGAGCTGGGCGGCCAGGACGATGATACAGGCGGCGACGAAGAGTCGTTTGAGGGTGACCATGCCGCAAGATACTAACGGATCAGGACTACGTTGCCTTTTTTCAGCGTCGGCGTCGTCTGTCCCGCGTTGGTATACCGGATCACCCACACGTAGTTCCCGGGGAACGACGGTTGCCCGTGTACCGTGCCGTCCCAGCCGTCGTCGGGACTTTCGGCGTGAAAAACGAGGTGGCCGTAGCGGTCGTATATCTCCATCCGGTAGGCGGACATCAGACAGAAGTTGAGGGGCTTTAGGATGTCGTTGATCCCATCCGCGTTGGGCGTAAACGCATTTGGCATGAGCAGGTTGCACGCGCATTCGCCGAAGGTGACCACGGACGTCAGCGTGTCCGAGCCGCAGCCGTTCCTGGCGATGGCCGTATAGGAACCGCCCGGCTGGGGGATGTGATAGCTGAAGCTTTGGGAGCCGTCCTGCCAGGTGACGGTGTCGGCATTACCCTTGAGGGTTAGGGTGAAGTCGCTGCCGTTACAGGCAGACGTGTCCTTAGGCAGGTACACGCGGAGACTGTCGTCAAAGGTCACCGTGAGCGTGTCTTTATAGATACACTGTCCCACCTGCGCGGTGACGGCATAGGTGCCGGCCTGGTAGACGAAGTAGGTCGCCTGACCGGTCTGGTTCTGGTCGTTGCGCTGGGGCGGGATGGCGGTCCAGGCGTAGGTGCCCTGTCCGAAATCGGCGTTGAGCACGAGCGTGGAGCCGCGGCAGATCGCGGTGTCGTGGAAGTCGAGGGCCTGGTCGTTCCGGTAGGTGACGAGCACCGAGTCGGTCACCTGGCACAGGTTTTTAAACGTCACAAAAACATAGTAGTCGCCCGGTTGGGTGACCTCGATCATCGAATCGGTCGCGCCCGTGCTCCAGTCGTATGCCGTCGCGCTGTCGAGGTGCGCGATCAGCGGCAGGACCTGTTTGGGGCACAGCAGCGTGTCCGGGAGCAACCGGAAGGCCGGTTTTAACGGTGACGCATAGGTGATGCTGACGCTGTCCTTAAAGATACCGCAACCCGGTACGCTGTCCGTTACGGAGTAGAGACCGCCAGGGTAGTGCGTCTGGAACTGACCCGCGGTGTCGCTCAGGACCGCCCCGTTGAGCTTCCAGGTATAATACCCGTTCTCGGTGGTCGCATCGAGCACGAGGTTCGCGCTGTCGCACATCACGTGGTTCTTGCCCAGGTTGAGCTTGGGCGAGTCGGTGATGAATACGCCGATGGAGTCGGTGAGGCCGCAACCGTTGATGCTGACGGTGTATACGCCCGAGATCGTCACGCGGAGGGTGTCGGTGGTGTCGGGCACCCCGACGTTGTTCCATTGGTACTTGGCGCCGGGGACGACGGGGGCCTTCAAAAGGGTATCCGTTTTCCCGCAGAGATACATATCGGGGCCGAAATTATAGGGTATGGGCGACCCGACGGTGATCGTGTCGAAGAGCATGACGCTGTCGGTGAGGCTGGTGTTGAACACCTTCAGCCATATGTAGTAGGTTCCAGGGGTAGTGTAGGTATGCGTGGGCGATTTGACGCCGGCGTTGTTGTAGATACCCGCCGCGGGGTCCCCGAAGTTCCAGAGGATCTTTTTTGGGAAGGGCAGGCTGTCGAAGAGGGGGCTGTTGAAGGTACTAACGGTATTGACGCAGGTGGATGAACAGAGAATAGTATCATAGTTCTCCTGAGCGCGGGCTTTTGAGGCCGCGAGCAGGAAAAAGAGCAGATAGTAGTGAGTACGCATTACTTCGTAACCTTTAGCATGGTTTTCACCTGGGTGGCGGATTCATTTTGCAAACGGGCATAATAGATGCCCGCGGCGAGGTTGGTTGTCGTAAAGGTAATGGTGTACGTACCCGACGTCGGGTAAACCTGGTCGACGAGGACGCTGATCAGGTGCCCCGCCACGTCGAAGACCTGTACCAGGGTATGACCGCCGTTGGTCACGAACGTGATGTTGGTCGAATCGATAAAGGGGTTCGGGTAGTTCAGGATGAGGTTGTTCCCGATATTGTTGAGGTCGTCGATGGTGTTGTTACACGCCGTGGACTTGATAAACGGCAGGTACTGGTAGTTCGCCAGCAGCATGGTCGATACGTCCGAAGGGGGCACGCAAAACCAGTCGCGGAGGATGGAGCTGTAGACCGAGCGGAAGTCGTACTGCATCGGGATGACCGCCTCGACGTCCATGGTCGACGGGAGGTCGGGGGTGGTGCCCAGGATACCCGTGGCCGCGGCGTCGCCAAACACGAAGACGGGCTGGCCCGCGCCGTGGTCGGTGCCGAGGCTGCCGTTGGAAACGATGCGCCGGCCGAACTCGGAGAAGGTCATGCCCAGCACGCGTTTGTCCTGGCCCAGGAACTTGAGGTCCTTCATAAAGGCGGTGATCGCGTCGGACAGCTGGCCGAGCAGCTGGGTATGATAACCGGTGGTGGTGGCGCCCGCGACGACCTGGCCGCCGTGGGTGTCGAAACCGCCCATATTCACCATGTATACCTTGGTCTTCAAACCACCGGCGATGAGGCGGGCGCACGTTTTAAGCTGCTGCGCCAGGTCGTTGTTAGCCGGGTAACCCGCGTATTGCTGGGTGACCTTGTCGTAGGCGGCCTTGATGACGCCGGCGTATTTATTGGTTTGGCGGGCGATGGTGCGGAGATAGGTGACCTCGGTCCCCATGGGCGTGTTGGGCTCGGGGCTCGTGAGCCCGTTGATGAGGCCGTAGAAGTCGGCGTCCTCGGGCACGGCCATGGCCGTGTTGCCGCCGGATGACATAAACGTCGGGGAGAGCACCGACCCGATCTGGATCGCTAACGGATCGGGCATAGCCGCATTGGGATAGCCGACGGGGTAATTGGTATAGGTCTGGCCGAGGAAGCGCCCGACCCAGCCCGTATTCAGGTATTGGTCGGAGTTGGCGCCGGTCAGCCAGATATCGGTGGCGCGGAAGTGCGACTCGTCGGGCGACGGGTAGCAGACGCCCTGGATCACCGCCAGCTGGTCGTTGTTGTAGAGCGACTGGAGCCCCGTCATCGCGGGGTGGAGCCCGCTCTTGTCGTTGGGACCCAGCTTGAGGATGGAGCCTTCGGGAATCGCGATGTTGTTGCGCAGGGCGTTATAGTTGCTATAGAGGTCGATGGGGATGACCGTGTTCAGGCCGTCGTTGCCGCCGAACATCTGGATCAGGACGAGGACGTGGTCGTTGTCCGCGGCCCCGTCCCAGCCGCCGAAAAAGGGCAGCGCGCCGGCGTAGGCCTTGATGTTGAATCCCCCCAGCAATGCTGGGAAAACGGCAGCCATCGGGGCAGTGGTCTTGAAGAATGTTCTCCGTTGCATGGTACAGGCATTAATAGTTAAGACAGGTGATATTCGGGCAGGTCCATCACGTATTTATAAAAAGCCTGTAACCGGGTGAATACGGTCGAATAGGCATTCATGTCCGAGGGGGTGGCGACGTACGCCTGCCAGGCCTGCGTCCAGTACGCGTTGTTGGTCTGGTTGGTGAGCAGGATGGTGCGCATCATGAGCTGCTGGTCGTTGGTGGACACCGGCACGGTGAGCAGGATGCTGAGCGCATCGGAGACCAGCGCAACGGGGTCGCTCGGGTTGGGCAGCGTTTGGGTGAAGGCCACCGGGTCCACGACCAGGGTGGTGCCGTTCATCATGTCGCCCGTGGTCATCAGCAGGTCGGTATAGTAGTTCCGCTGCGGGTAGGTCACGGAATTGATCCACAGCTCGTGGTAGGTCGGCGACTCGTAATAGGGATACCAACCGGCCACCACGGGGATGTTCAGGACCGCCTGCTGGAGGATCTGGGCCTGGTTGAAGAGCAGGCCCCAGGCGTTGTATTGGCTCTGTGCATCGGTAGGGATCGCCAGGTTGAATTCCCGGGCCAGGCCGAGCAGGAAGTCCAGCGGGCTCTTGATCAGACAGGCGCCGGCGTAGACGAGGTCGTAGAAGTGCTGGCTTTTGAAAAGGGTGCTCAGGACGGCGGTGATGCTGTAGCCGCTGCTCCGGAAGACGCTGGCCAGCGGCACGATCACGTTGCTTTCGACCGTGGCGTCGTCGACGTAATAAATAAAGAAGTTATAGATCTTGCGGCAGATGAATTTCGCGCATTCGTCGGTGCCCAGCAGCATGCCCAACAGGTCGTCGAGCTCCCCCGCGCCCGCCACGCCGGAATACCCCGTGACGACGTGGTTGCCGTAATAGGCCGAGAACTGTTTGTCCGCCTGGTCGTGGTTCCCCGCCTGAAAAACGTAGTTATAACTGGCGTCGACGGTGTGCCCGGTGAGCACCCGCGCGGCGTTGTGGACGTCGGTTTGGGTATAGAGGGAATTGACACCCTTGCCTTCGGTATAGAGCTCCTGGAGCTCACGGCCGTAGTTTTCGTTGGGCGACGTATTGACGTTGGTGGAGCCGTTGAGGAAGATGAGCATTGCGGGGTCGATGGTGATCGCCTTGACCATCGCCTGGAAGTTCCCGAGCGCGTTGGTCCGCAGCGTCAGGTATTGGTTGTACCACAGCTGGGCGGGCGTGTCACCCAGGTGGTCGGTGATGGCGTCGGTCGCGAAGTGATTGTGCCAGAAGAGCGTCATCTTCTCGTGGATGGAGCGCCCGCCAGCGAGCATCTGACCCAGCCACCACAGCTGCATCGACGCTACCCGGCTCCCGTTGAGGTCCTGATCCTGGTACAACAGACCCGTGCCGATCCACGTCGCCCAGGGCGCGACGCCGGTGACGTCCGCCCCATAGTTGTTGAGAGGCTGGGTAGTGGGGGCGGCCGTGGGGGTGAGGATCTCGTCAACGGCTTGCGACATCGTCATCCCCTTGAAATAGTTGACGTCGGCCACCGTGGCGCCGAAAACGGTCCTCTTCAGCAGGTGCACGACCTGGGGGGTGTCCCAGGTGCCGGTGTATTCCTGAATGCCGCTGGTGCTACCAGGCCAGGCGCTGTTTCTCATTGTACGGGTATTTTATAGTTTCAGTTCGTTTGGTCTCGTCGTGCGGCCTGTCAGTCCAGGAACCCCGCCGTGAATTGCCCGCTCAACGTCAGCTCGTTGGGCGTGTCGTACACGTTTATAAAGAAGCTGCCGGTCACTTCCCCGTTCGCCTGTTTGGAGAACCGGGTGATCGTCACCTGGTCCGTCGAGTCGCCCTGGCTGTTATAGGTGTTTCCCAGGCCGTCGACGTAGGTTACCAATAGTTTGTTGCCTTTATAGGTGCCCGTGGTGTCGCCGATGACGCGGATGCTGATGCTGCCTTGCAAGGTCGAGGTGTCTGAGTACTGACCCGAAATGAGGGTACTGTGGAGCGTGTCGACTTCCTGTACGGCGACGACAACGGTAGGGAAGCGGATGGATTGGCTTCCGTTGGTAGTGCTGGTGGCTGTTATAGTAAGGGCGGGTGTAAAGCTGCCAGAATGGTTCTTCTTGCAGCCAAATAAGCAAATGGCAATAAGCAAGGGGATTACCCTTACCAGGCTTTTCTTCATAACTGGATATTTGAATCTTAACGGCACTAAGGTACATCAAATACTGCGCCATAGTATTAACTATACTTTAGGGAAATTATTGTGTAGAGAAAATTGCCCGGGCTGTGGATTTTTACGCTTTCAGGGGCGCGTCCTGGCGGCATCGCGTCAGCCGACCTGATCCAGGGGGGTGCGGCCCTTTTGGGTCTTGTATTCGGTAGGCGTCTGGCCGGTGACCTTGCGGAACTGGGCGGAGAGGTGGGCGACGCTGCTGTAGCCCATTTTTTCGGCTATCTCGCTGAGGGTCAGCTCGTCGTAGTTGAGGTACTCCTTTACTTTTTCGATCTTCTGGCGCAGGAGGAACTGCTCGATGGTGGTGCCTTCGGACTCGGAAAAGAGCTTGCTGAGGTAGGGGTATTCGTGGCCGGCGTCCTCGGCGATCAGCTGGCTGTACTTTTCCCGGGGGGGCTCGCCGGTGTGGTGGACGAGACGGACGATCGTGTTTTTGATGCGCTCGACCAGGCGGGATTTGCGGTCGTCCAGGAGGGCAAAGCCGGCGGCCTTGAGGGTTCGCTGGAGCCGGTCCTTGTCGATGACGTCTTCGGTGATTTTTGCCTCGCCCAGACGGACCTCGACGGGATGCAGCCCCTCTTCCTTCAGGAGGCGGTCGACCGCGGCGATACAGCGGTCGCAGACCATGTTCTTAATCGATAGCTGCATGTGGCAAAGTTACATCTTCATATCCATATCCATGCGGCTCTTCGCGGGCTGCACGGGGGTCTTCGCTGCCTTGACCTTCTTGTGGCCCATGCGCATGAGGCGCGGGCGGACCTGGAGGAAGACCTCGCCGGCGATGGGGAGGTTTCCGTAGGTGGCCCGCAGCCGTTGATCGGGGAGGTTCAGGGTGGTTTGGCCGCCCAGGGCCCAGGCGAGCTCGCCGGTATGGAAGAGCTCTTTGTTGAGGCCCAGCGTCAGGGCCTGGATGGAGTAGATGGCGGGTGGTTGCTGCAGCTCGTCGCCCGTTTTCTGGACCCATTCGTAGCGGGTGTACCAGGCCCAGTCCCGTACCCGGTAAGCGGCTTCGGCGAGGATCGATTGGTCGGGGTCCTCGCGTTCGTCTTTATTCATACCCCATACCAGGCTGAGGTCCAGCCTGTCGAAAGCCGCCTGGGCGGAGGCGGTCGTGCGCCAGACATTGATGTCGGGCTCGAGGAGCTCGGGGCTTTTAATGTATCCTTCCGATACCTGAAAGGTGTAGCGTTCCGATGGGGCAAACGAAAGGCGGGCGCTGTAGGAGTCCATCCGGGGCTTGTCGAAATTGTAGCGGTTCTCGTCGGGTTCGCGGCCGGTGAAGTTGCTGACCTCGAGCTTCCAGTCGTCGAGGCGGTACCCCAGCGTCGCCACGCCAAAGGTGATATGGGTGGCGTCCTGCCAGTGATGGCCGATCGGGGCGTCCGGGTCGAAAAAGGCCGATGGCCGGTGCATAAAGGTCACGGGACCCAGCGCGGGTTCGCCCGGGTAACCGACATAGACGAAGAGGTCCTGGTCTTTGTTTATCGTGTATGCATAGCTGGCCGACGCCTCGGCAAAAAGGTCGTGGGGGTGTTGCCGGTCTATGAGGGGCTTGCCGTGCCAGCTTTCGCCGGTCTGAAAAAGTAACGGGTACCCCGCCCCGCCTTCGGTCAGCCGGTCGGCGGATATCATCAGGTTGAAGTGGAGGAGGCCCTTCTCCCCCACCCTGCGCTGGGCCATCCCCATGATCCAGTTGGGCGCGTCCCATTGGGCGCCGCCGTGCGCGCCTTCATGGAACGCGTCCTGGGCCGTATAGCGGAGATACACGCTGCCGTGGACCATATACATCCAGTGTTTGGCGTGGTACATCCAGCCGTACATCGTGCTGGCGTCGGGGTTCCAGCCGGTGCCGGAGCCGTCGCGGGTCATCGGGAGGGCGAGCGAGGTCGAGGCGGACATGGGGGGGCCCTGCGGGCGCGGGGTCGAGTCCATTTCCATTTGCTGCGCCGCGGCGCTGGTGGCGCACACCGTCAGCAGGGCGACTATCCAATGACGCATGGCTAGGGTTTTTCCCGGTCGTATTGGCAACATTCATCGAGGGCTTTGTAGGCCTTGTCGTCGCCGCGGTACTTCGGGGTGTCGTACCCTACGGCGGCGATGTGCTTCTGGACGTCGTCGACGGTTGCCTTGGCGGGGTCGTAAACCAGGGTGAGGACCTTGGTGTCCTTGTTCCAGGTGGCTTTGGCTACGCCGGGGACGGTGAGGGCGGCGGTTTCGATGTGCTTTTTACAGCTGTTGCAGTTGCCGTTGACCTTGAAGGTGGTCGTGGTCGGGCCGCCGGCGGGTTGGGCGGTGGCGGCTACTGCCAGGAAAGTGAAAAAGGCGATGAGGAGATGTTTCATATACTTCTATGTTTTAGACGAAGACTATTGGTTACGACGGTGATGCTGCTGAGCGCCATGGCGGCCCCGGCGATCATGGGGTTGAGCACGAGACAGGCGGCCAGGGGGATGCCGATGACGTTATATATAAAGGCGAACCAGAGGTTCTGCCTGACCGTTGTAAAAGTTTGCCTGGACAGCTTTATGGCGGCCGGGATGCGGTCCAGACCGGCGTTGACGAGCGTCATTCCCGCCACATCCATCGCAATGTCCGTGCCGTTGCCCATCGCGATACCGACGTCGGCGACGGCCAGGGCCTCGGCGTCGTTGATGCCGTCGCCGGCCATCGCGACTTTTTTACCGCCTGATTGCAGGGCTCGTATATAGTCGCCTTTATCTTTTGGTTGGAGTCCTGCTTTGTATGTTTTGATCCCGGCTTCCTGCGCGATGGCCTTGGCGGTAGCGGGGTTGTCGCCGGTGAGGAGGTGGACGGTCAGGCCCATGTTCTCCATTTCGGCGATCGCCTGTGGGGCGCCGGGTTTGAGGCGGTCGCTCAGGGTTATCGCGGCCAGCAGCGCCTGATCCCTGGCGTAGCCGACGACGGTGCGCGCGTTGGATTCGCGTTCGCGCACCCAGGACTCCGCGGGGGTCGTGTCGATACCTTCGGCAAGTAGCCAGCGGAGGTTTCCGACGCGGTAAGTCGAGCGGACGAAGGTCGCGGATATGCCGGCGCCGGGGTGGGCTACGACGTCGGTGAGCGGGAGGAGCGGCGGCTCGGGCGTCAGTGCGGCGCAAACGGCTTCGGCCAGCGGGTGCTCCGAGCCGCGCTCGAGGCTGTACAGGATCGCTTTTGTCTGCGGGGTCTCGGGGGTGAACCATTGGATGTCCTCGACGCGGGGGCGGCCTTCGGTGAGGGTGCCGGTTTTGTCGAGCACGATATCGGTCACGGTGCGAAGGCGTTCGAGGCTCGTGGCGTCTTTGATAAAGATGCCTGCTGTGGCGCCCTGGCCGAGGCCGACCATCAGCGCGGTCGGCGTAGCCAGGCCGAGCGCGCAGGGACAGGCGATGACCAGGACCGTGACAAAGGCGACGAGGGCGTGCGGGAGGGTGCCATCGATTATCCACCAGGCTATAAATGCCAGGAGCGCGACGCCGATGACGCTGGGGACGAAGACCGCGGCGACCTTGTCGACGAGGCGCTGGACGGGGGCCTTCGAACCCTGGGCTTCGCGGACGCGGCGGATGATCCCCGACAGCAGCGTGTCTTTGCCGACGCGGCCGGCGCGCATGCGGAAGCCGGTCTTTTGGTTGAGGGTCCCGGCGAAAAGGGCGTCGCCGGGTTGTTTGGCGACGGGGAGGGGTTCACCGGTCAGGGTACTTTCGTCGACGTAGCCAAGGCCTTCGGCGATCGCGCCGTCTACGGGGATGCGGTCGCCGGGGCGGACGAGCAGGATGTCACCGGGGTGGACGCCGGCCAGGGGCATTTCATGGGTAGAGCCATCGGGGGCGATTAGTAATACGGTGGCGGGCTGCAGGCCCATGAGCTTGCGGATGGCTTCGGAGGCGGAGGCCTTGGCGCGGTCTTCGAGCCATTTGCCGAGTAATATAAAGGCGATGACGACGGAGGCGGCTTCGAAGTAGACGTCCGCGTTCAGCCCCCGGCTGCGGAGGTAACCGGGGTCAATCGTATTAAATACGCTCCATAGGTAGGCGCAGCCGGTGCTCAGGGCGACGAGGGTATCCATCCCGGCGGTCCGGTGCATAGCCATCTGCCAGCCGTGCCGGAAGAACGGCCAGCCGAAAAAAAGCACGACGGGCGTGGCGAGGGCCCACATCAGATAAGGGCTGCCCATGCCGGTCATGCTCAGGACGACTTGCGGGACCGAAAGACCGATCGCCCACCACATCCGGGTGCGCAACACGCGGGTTTCCGCGCGGCGGATCGCGTCGAGGCGCGCGGGATCGACTTCGGCGGGGCCAGGAGCGGCCGCGGGGGCGAGGTCGGAGGCGGCGGGCGCTTCGGGGAGGACGAGGTCGTAGCCGATGCCCTTGACGGCGGCGCGGAGCGCGGCGGGGGATGTGGCGGTGGGATCGTATTCGACGAGGGCGCTGGCGTCGGCGTAGTTGACGGAGGCGGAGCGGACGCCGGGGGCGGTGCGGAGGGTCTTTTCGACGTTAAGGGCGCAGGACGCGCAGCTCATGCCGGTGACCGGGAGCGTGACCGGGC
>NZ_DATJIY010000233.1:0-6699 GCF_035492835.1 Dinghuibacter sp. | reverse complement strand
GGGTCACCCGAGTTTCGTACATTCGGGGATATTTTGCCGGAAAACCCGTCCAGTCATATTGCCCGTGAGATATGGGAGCGTGTAGCGGAAGGCGACGAGACTGCTTTCGCGCTCCTGTTCCAAACCCTGGTGCCGCAGCTGCAGGCAGCGCTGGGGAAATGGCTGCCCTCAAGCGAGGGTGTCAAGGAAGTCATCCAGGAGACCTTTATACGGGTATGGCTGAACCGCGACCAGCTGCCCGGCCTGGAAAAGCCGGTGAACTGGATCTTCCGGGTGGCCTCCAACGAAAGCTTTACCTGGCTGAAAAAGCAGACCGCACGGGACCGCCACTACCGGCAGCTGGCGGAACAACAAAGCGCCTTTGCGCTGCACCCGGAACAAGACCTGGGTCTGCAGGAAACGGCCCAATTGGTCCGGAAAGCACTGGCGCAATTGCCAACACAAAAGAGACTCATCTACGAGCTCAGCCGGGAACAAGGGCTGAAAACGGCGGAAATCGCCGAAAAGCTCGGCCTCTCCCATAGTCATGTCCGCAACGCCCTGTCGTCCTCCCTCAAATTTATACGGGAATACCTGGTCGCCGCGGGCAAGGTGATGGCCCTGATGGCCGTTTTTCTAAGAACCTGAAAAAAAACCGGGTCGACCGCAGTACAAAATACGCCGGCGGTATTCTACAATAAACAGGGGGCATTCCCCCATGAGGAGCACATGGAGAATCAACGTATACTTGACCTGGTACAACAATACCTGTCCGGCGGCCTGGACGCGGGAGACAAAGAGTCCCTGTTCGCGTGGCTGCGGGCGGAGGAGAACCGGGAAACATTCGTGGATACCCTCTATCCATTGCTCATGGCCAGTTTGGCCAGCCAGGAACCTCAAACTTATCAGCACGAAGAGTGGGACGAAGTCCTGCACCAGGTGCTTCGGTCCGATCGGGCGGCGCCGGTCATCCCATTGCGCCGGCGCCGGTGGCAATGGGTGGCGGCGGCCGCGGTGCTGCTTTCGGGTGCGGTCTGCTGGAAGTTCTTCTATCCCACCAAACCGCCAACTCCCGTCATCACCCAGGCGCACGCGATCATTCCAGGCGGCAAGAGGGCCGTACTGACCCTTTCGGACGGCAGGCGGGTCACCCTTGATAGCGCCTCCAACGGCCTTGTCGCGCAACAGGGTGATGCAAAAGTCGTGAAGGTGGACAGCGGCGCGCTGGCCTATACCGCCGCGGCCAAACCCGGCGAGGCCATGTACAACACACTGGCTACCCCCAAAGGAGGAGAATACCACCTGACCTTGCCCGACGGCAGCCAGGTCTGGCTCAACGCCGCCTCCTCCATTACTTATCCCACTGCTTTTACCGGTAATGACCGTACGGTTACGATGACCGGCGAGGCCTATTTCCAGGTTGCCGCCGATGCCGCGAAACCCTTCCGGGTCCGCGTCGAAGGCCGCCAGGAAGTGGATGTGCTCGGGACACAATTCGATATAAAGTCTTATGAAGACGAGCCGGTTCTGAAAACAACCCTGCTCCAGGGGAGCGTGGATGTGCTGGCTGGCCGCCAGAAGACCCACCCGCTGGCGGGTCAGCAGACCGTGCTCCAAACAGACGGCCGCCTGCGGCTGGTGACCGAGCCAGACCTGGAATCAGCGGTCGCGTGGAAGAGCGGTCTGTTTGTATTCAAGAATGAGGATATACCCTCCATCATGCGCCAGATCAGCCGGTGGTACGACATCACCGTGCACATCGAAGGCGCCGCCGGGGATAAGACATACACCGGGCAAATGCCTCGTTCCGCACCGATCACGGATGTGCTGGCCTGGATGGAGGCATCCGGCATCCACTTCCGTATAAAAGGAAACGACATTACCGTACAGCCATGAAGCCTTAGATAAACGCCTGACGATTGCCCATGCTTAGGTCACCGGACAAAAAAACCGGGGAGGTTCCAGCTCCCCGGTGGTATTTGTCCGGGCAGACCATGTGAACAATTTGCGTGACTGCACCATGATTCATTTACCCAGACAAAACGAAGGTATGTATTTAACGACCAAAACGCTACTGGTTATGAGGCTCGCGACCATCCTGCTACTGGGCGCCCTGCTCCAGGCAAAGGCTGAGGGGAAGGCACAGACGGTAACCCTTTCCGAAAAAAACGCCCCGCTCGAAAAGATCTTCGACCGGCTCCGCGCACAGACAGGCTACCTGTTTTTCTACAACGATCAGCTCATGAAAAAGGCCCGGCCGGTGACCATCCGCCTCCGTAACGCGACCGTGACGGAAGCCCTCGACCGCTGTTTTGAAGGCCAGCCGCTCACCTATACGGTGATGGGCAAGCAGATCATCGTCCGGCAAAAAGAAGAGCCCCCTGTGGCAAAGCCCGATACCGCGGCCCCGCTGCGTATCCGGGTGGTATTCCCCCTGGTCGCCGGCTATGTTGTCGACGAATCCAACCGTCCGCTGGAGGGGGTGAGCGTCATCCTGAAAAGCTCCGGCCGCGGAGCGCAAACCGACCGCGCGGGCATATTCCAGCTAAAGATGGTCGACCCGTCCGACGTTCTCCTGGTGACGGCCATCGGTTATAACAAGGATACGGTGCCGCTCAACGGCAACCAGATGGCCATGATCGTCATGCACCGGGCCACCAACGAGCTCGACAAGGTGGTCGTGCAGGCATACGGCACCACCAGCCGCCGGTTGTCCACGGGGAGCATCGTCAAGGTCACCGCCGAAGACATCGAAAAACAACCGGTGACCAATCCCCTCCTGGCATTACAGGGCCGCGTCGCGGGCCTGGTGGTCACGCCGGCCAACGGGTACGCCGCCTCCCCGGTCAAGCTGCAGATCCGGGGCCGGAACTCGATCGATCCGTCCTATCCGTCCGATCCCCTTTTTGTCATAGACGGTATCCCGATGGTCTACTCGGAGCTAAGCCCCATTTCGGGTTATGCCGGTGGAAGCTCCGGCGTCACCCAGGGTTTTACGGCCGCCTTGAGCCCTACCCAGGGCCAGAGCCCGTTTTTCAATATGAACCCCCTCGACATCGAAAGTATCGAGGTACTCAAGGACGCCGACGCTACCTCGATCTATGGCGCCCGGGGCGCCAACGGGGTCATCATCATCACCACCAAGAAAGGGAAGCCCGGACCCGCCCACCTTTCCGTGCGGGCCAGCCAGGGTATATCCGAGATCAACCGCTACTGGCATATGCTGAACACGACCCAATATCTGCAAATGCGGCGGGAAGCGCTCCGGAACGACGGCTTTATTCCCAACGCACAGAATGCGCCCGACCTGATCGCCTGGGACACCACCCGGAGCGTCGATTGGCAGCACGCGCTCTGGGGCGGCGTCGGCCGGTCAACCGACCTGATGCTGGAGCTTTCCGGGGGAAGTGAAGAGACGACCTACCGGATCAGTGGCAACTATGAACGGACGACGGACATCCTGACCACCAGCGGCGCCATCCAGAAAGCCGGGGGTATGTTCGCCCTGACCACGCACTCCCGGGACCAGAAGCTGCTTGTCAATGTCAGCACCGGCTTTACGTACAGCAACGTCAATACGATTGCCGTCCCCCAGGCCGGTACGCTGGCGCCCGACGCCCCGCCGATTTTCGATAAGGGCGGCAACCTGAACTACGCCGAGTGGAACGAAGCGCCGGGCGCCTACTTCCCGTTCGCCAACCTGCTCACGCCCTATACGTCGGCCACCTATATGTTCAGCTCATCGGCTGACGCCAGCTACGAGCTGTATAAGGGGTTAAAGGTATCGGTCTCCGCGGGTTTCAGCAACAGCCAGAACAACCAGGTCACGCTGTCCCCGATCGCGGCGCTCAATCCCCTATACAATCCCACCGGCAGCAATCTTTCCGGTAACACGCAAATTACCGACTTGAATATCGAGCCCCAGCTCCTTTGGTCCGGCGGCTTGTGGGGTGGACACCTGGGCGTGCAAGCAGGCGTAAGCCACGAAACCGGCCGCACGACCGCCGTCTCGTCGTACGCCCTGGGCTTTACCAGCGATCAGTTCCTGCAATCCATGGCCAACGCGCCGATCATCACCGTCACCAATGGGCTCGGCGTGGCTAAGTCGGCTTCGATCTTTGGCCGGATCAACTACAGCTGGGGCAATAAGTACGTCGTCAACCTGAACGGCCGTAAGGAAGGGTCCTCCCGTTTCGGCCCCGGCAGACAGTACGGAAATTTCGGGTCCGGCGGTATCGCCTGGATCCTTTCGGAAGAACACTGGCTGAAACTGCCGTCGTATATCCCCTTTCTAAAGCTAAAGGGGAACTATGGCACAGAAGGGAGCGACAATGTCCATGACTACGAGTATCTCTCCCAGTGGGGCGTGGGCAACAACCCGCTGCCCACCTACCAGGGTATCCCTCCGTTGACGAACCTGCATGCGGTCAACCAGGATTATCACTGGGCGACGAAAAAGTCGTTCGATGGCGGTCTGGAAGTCCACCTGCTCAAGAACGACTGTCTGTCCCTGGAAGCGGATTATTACCTGAACCGCATGGGAGACCAGCTCACCAATTATCCTACCGCGGTGTTTACCGGGTTCTCATCCGTGACCGCGAATTGGCCGGCGCTCGTCCAGAACAGGGGGCTCGAATTTATCGTACGGGCAAAACCCGTCGTCACCAAGGACTTCACCTGGGTAGTCGGGGGTAACATTTCGTTCAACCGGAATATCCTGAAGTCCTACCCGGGTATCGCCAACTCCCCCTATGCTTCGCAGTATAAGGTCGGCGATCCGTTGAACACCAGGTACGTCCTGAAATACGCCGGGGTCGATCCGCAAACGGGGCAATACAGCTATGTGGATTACAACCACGACGGACAAGTGCGGTATAATACGGCCGTCGTCCCCGGCACCATGGGTGACGACCGCTACCTGCCGGTCGACATGGACCCCAAATATTTCGGCGGGATCGAGAATATATTTACCTACAAACAATGGTACTTCTCGTTCAATTTCGACTACAAGCACCAGCTGGGTACCAATGCCCTGGCGAGCTATCTCGTCTCGCCGGGCAGTCTCGACGAGAACGTCGCTACCACGGTATTCAACGACCACTGGCAAAAACCGGGGGACCATGCCACTTATGCGCGCTTTACCACGGCGGGGGGGCAGGGTGACGTCAATTTCCTGTATTCCGACGGAGCCCTGACCGATGCCTCCTTTATCCGCCTGACGAACCTGGCCTTGTCCTACAGCCTGGCGCCTAAATGGCTGAGCCGGGTGAAGCTACAGGGATGTACGTTGTCCCTAATGGCGCAAAACCTTTTTGTCATCACAAGGTATAAAGGCATAGACCCCGAGACACAGACTTTCGGGGGCATGCCGCAGTCCAGGGCCATCACGGGCAACCTTTCCATAAACCTGTAAACCTTCTCTGATATGCGAAATCTCTTTATAGGCGTTCTGACGACGCTGCCGCTGCTGGGATCGGTTGGCTGCAAAAAGCTGGTGGCGATACCGGCGCCCATCAACTCGATAACCACCGGGGAGGTCTTCTCCTCCGATACCCTTGCCGCTTCGGCCATCAGCGGTATATACACCCAGATGATCAATGGAACGGGCGGCATAACAAACTCCGACCTCAATACCAGCTTCAGCAACGGTGTGACGACGGTGACCGCCGGACTTTCCTCCGACGAGCTGGCCGTGATCACGCAGTCGAACGGCGCCTACATACACTTTTATACCAACCGCCTCCTGGCCGACGACCCCACCACTCCGACGTTATGGACGAGCGCTTACAACGCGGTCTATGGGGCCAATGCGGTCATCGGCGGTATCGCGGCCTCCACGAGCCCCGGTCTGCATGACTACACGCGTAAGGAATTAACGGCCGAATCCAAGCTAGTCCGCGCGTTTTGCTACTTCTACCTCGTCAATCTTTTCGGAGACGTTCCCCTGGCGCTGACGATCGACTTCAACCAGACGGCCGGCATGGCAAGGACCCCGACCGACCAGGTATACCAGCAAATCATCCAGGACCTCAAGGACGCCTATACCGACCTGCCCGGTGATTATTCCGTCGGCGGCGGTCAGCGCATCCGGCCCAACCGCTGGGCGGCAGCGGCCCTCCTGGCACGCGTTTATCTCTACAACAAGCAGTACAACGACGCCGCCGCCCTGGCTGATTCCGTGATCGGCCAAACCGGACTGTTCGGGCTGGAAGCCGACCTGAACAATGTCTTCTCCACCGGCAGCCGCGAGGCGATCTGGCAGCTGCAACAGTCCAACCAGGTAACCAATGTGGGCAACGCCACGCCGGAGGGCATGGCCTTTATCCCCTACCCGATCCATACCGGCACCGCCACCTGGTGGCTGTCCGACAACCTTATGAACGCCTTTGAACCGGGAGATCAGCGCAAGAACGCCTGGATCGGCAGAACGATTGACAGCATTTCCCCTACCCTGGATTCGACCGGTGTGTTCTTTTATCCGTTCAAGTATAAAACCGGCAGCTACAATTATGTCTCCGGCGGCACGCCAACCGAATATTACATGGTGCTCCGGCTGGCAGAAGTGTACCTGATCCGCGCGGAAGCCGAAGCAAACGGCGCGCCCGGTGGCACCGCCGCCGCCATCGCGGACCTCGATGTCCTGCGGGCAAGGGCGGGGCTTGCGCCGCTCGACCCCGGTCTTACCCCGGCTCAGGTCACCGCCGCGGTGGCCCACGAGCG
>NZ_DATJIY010000232.1:0-12793 GCF_035492835.1 Dinghuibacter sp. | reverse complement strand
CCGGCCGAATATTTTGAACTTGAATTGACCCATAAAAATCAATTGAAAACTCCAATTACGAACTAGCGGCTTTTAGGGGAAGCCGACACAATTATTCAGAAGAATCCAGCGGAGATTCAGTTTATCAGAACTTTTGTTGACAGTTTGGGGGTTTAAATAAATGTAACAAAATAGCACTCCCTATCGTGCCGCACACGAAATATGTGATGTATGCGGGTGGAAGGCTTTTCCGCTCGGACCCGGGAGGCTTCCCGGCAAAGGTGTATCCGTTGACGTTTACGACAGGGGATTAGATCATTTCCTTCAGCTTCGCCACAACCGTATCGACCTCCTCGCGGGTATTCGACTTGGCAAACGAAAACCGTACGGTAACCTGGTTTGGGTTGTTGTTGATCGCCCGGATCACGTGCGACCCCTGGTCCGCCCCGGACGTACAGGCGCTCCCGCCGGAGACGCAGACGCCGGCGATGTCGAGGTTGAACAGGATCATCTCGGACTTCTCGGTCTTGGGGAAGGAAACGGAAAGCACGGTGTAAAGGCTGTTGCCGACGGGATCACCGTTGAAGGATACGCCACGGACGTGTTTTTTGAGCTGCTCCATCATATACAGCTTGACGCCCTTTATGGCGGCGCTGTCGGCCTCGAAACCCGCCGTCGCCAGCTCGAGGGCGCGCGCAAAACCGACGATCCCATACAGGTTCTCCGTCCCCGCGCGCATGTTGCGCTCCTGGGAACCCCCGTTGATAAAGGGTTTGATCTTGACGTTCTCGTTGATATAGAGCATTCCCACCCCTTTGGGGCCGTGGAATTTGTGGGCCGCGGCGCTGATGAAGTGGACGGGCGTGTTCCGCAGGTCGAAGGGGTAGTGGCCGACGGTCTGCACGGTGTCGGAATGGAAGATCGCGCCGTACATCTTGCAGAGGTTGCCGACGGCGTGGATGTCCAGCAGGTTGCCGATCTCGTTGTTGGCGTGCATCAGCGTCACCAGGCTTTTGCCTTCGGTGCCGGAGAGCAGCTGCTCGAGGTGGTCCAGGTCGACGTGGCCGTTGGGCAGGAGCTCTACATAGCTGAGCGCGGCCTCCCCATTATGGTGGAGGTACTCGATGGTATGGAGGGTGGCGTGGTGCTCGATCGGGGAGCTGATGATGTGGGTGCATCCGAGGTCGCGGACGCTGGCGGTGATCGCCGTATTGCTGGCTTCCGTGCCGCCGCTGGTAAAGAAGATTTCGGCGGGGTGCGCGTTGAGGATCCTGGCGACCGATTTGCGGGCGTTTTCGATGGCCAGCCGGGATTCCCGGCCGTAGGAGTAGATCGAGGAAGGGTTGCCGAACTTCTCGGTGAGGTACGGCATCATGGCGTCAAGTACTTCCTGGTCCAGAGGGGTGGTAGCTGCGTTGTCGAAATAGATTCTCTGCTGCATGGTATTATTCGTTCATGACTTCCCGTATGTCCTGCATCAGGCGCTGCGCGATGTTGTTGGCCTTTGTCTCGAAGTCGCTTTCGGCGTATATACGGATGATGGGTTCGGTGTTGGAGGGACGGAGATGGACCCAGTCGTTTTCAAATTCGATCTTCAGCCCGTCCTCGGTATTCACCGGGTTGTTCTTGTACTTGTTCCCGATCTTGGAGAACAGGGCGTTGGTATCGACGTTGGGTTCCAGCTCGATCTTGTTCTTGGAGATAAAGTAGTCGGGATATTGCGAACGCAGGTTCTTGATGCTTTTTTTATGGTGGGCCAGGTGGCTTAGGAAAAGCCCGATGCCGATCAGCGCGTCACGACCATAGTGAAGGTCGGGTACGATGATGCCCCCGTTACCTTCGCCCCCGATCACGGCGTTCACGTCTTTCATCTTTTTGACCACGTTTACTTCGCCCACGGCGCTGGGGAAGTACTGGCCGCCGTGTTTTTGGGTGATTTCCTTCAGGGCCTTGGTCGAGGACATATTGGAAACCGTATTGCCGGGCCGCTTGCTCAAGATGTAGTCCGCTACGGCCACGAGCGTATATTCCTCCCCAAACATGCTCCCGTCTTCGGACACGAAACAAAGCCGGTCCACGTCCGGGTCGACGGCGATGCCGAGGTCCGCCTGGTGCTTGTTGACTTCCCGGGAAAGCTCGGAAAGATTCTCGGGCAGGGGTTCGGGGTTGTGCGCGAAACGGCCGTTGACCTCTCCGTTCAACACGATCACTTCCTCTACCCCCAGCGCCTTCAGCAGGGCCGGTACGAACACCGCGCCGGTGCTGTTCACCGCGTCCACGACGACCTTGAATTTCCGTTTGGCGATCGCCTTGGCATCGACCAGGGCGTAGTTGACCACCGCGTCCACGTGCTTTTGCAGGTAGGAGTCGTCTTTACGGTAGCTACCCAGCTTGTCGACGCCCACAAAAGTGAACGCCTCCCTGTCTGCGAGCTCCAGGATGTGCGCCCCGGCGGCGGCGCTGATGAACTCGCCTTCGTGGTTGAGGAGTTTCAGGGCGTTCCAGTCCTTGGGGTTATGGCTGGCCGTTAGGATGATGCCCCCGGCCGCTTTTTCCCAGACCACCGCCAGCTCCACGGTGGGCGTCGTGCTCAGCCCCAGGTCGACCACGTCGAGCCCGAGCGCGTTCAGGGTGGAAACGACCAGCGAGCGGACCAGCTCACCGCTGATGCGCCCGTCGCGTCCGATGACCACCTTCTTATTTGCAGGGTATTGCTCTATGAGCCAGGTACCGAATGCCGCGGTAAACTTGACCACGTCCAGCGGGGAAAGTGTTTCTCCAGGTTTTCCTCCAATAGTGCCCCTGATTCCAGAGATCGATTTGATCAACGCCATGCAATACTATTGTTTTGGGAGGGCAAATATAGCGCTTTCCGGGTGAAGTTCCTCGCGGCGCGCGGGCGCTACGCGATCATCCTAAAGACCATCTCCTTCATCAGCGACCCATCCGACACGCCCACGGCGCCCACCCCCAGACTCTTCAGGTTATACTGGTGCAGCAGCAACAGCACCCGCTCCACCCCCTCGTACCCGTAGGCCCGGGCGGCGCCCCGGTAATCCTTGAGGAAGAAGGGGTTTACCCCCAGCGCGGCGGCGACTTCCTTGTCCGCGGCCCCGGAGAGCCCGAACATCTGGTAGACCTTGCTAAAGAAGTTATACAGCGCCGGGAGCACCATCTGGATGGGGCCCGCCTTGGGATTGGCGTCAAAGTACTGGATGATCCGGATACAGCCCGCCAGGTCTTTCCGGGCGAGGGCATTCTGCAGCTCGAAGACGTTGTACTCCTTGGAAATCCCGACGTAGTTCTCTATGTCCTCTTCGGTGATTTCCTTGCCCTTCCCGATGTTGACCGAAAGCTTGTCGATCTCGCTGGCGATCCGGGAGAGGTCGTTCCCGATGTGCTCGACCAGGAGGTTGAGCCCCTTTGGCGTTATCGTAAAACCCTTCCGCCGGATCACCTCCATCGCCCATTCCGGGAGCTGGTTGTCGTAGAGTTTTTTGGTGGTCAGCAGCTCCCCTTTTTCCTTGAGGACCTTGGCCAGGCGGCTGCGCCCATCCACCTTTTTTTCCTTGTACGAAACCACGAATACGGTGGAAGGCTGCGGGTGCTCGATATAGCCCTCCAGCTTGTCGATGTCGCGCATCTGCTGGGCCTCCTTGAGCAGCACCACCTGGCGCTCCGCGAACATGGGATAGCGCCGGCAGGCGTTGATGACCGCCGTCCAGTCCGCGTCTTTGCCATAAAAGACCGTCAGGTTGAAGCCCGCTTCGGCTTCTGACAGGATGTGGTTTTCCGCGTAGGATACGACCTCGTCGATAAAATAGTCCTCTTCCCCTTCCAGCCAGTACACCGGTTTGAAGAGTTTCTTTTGCCAGTCGCCTATGATCTTCGATGTACTCATACGATCACAATGTCTTCGTCCCTGATGGGTTCCTGTCCCCGGAAGCGTTGCATGATCCGGGCCGTCGTCACCACGTCTTTGGCGCAGTAGGTCTTGATCCGCTCCAGGTCGCCGTCCTCGTAGAACACGCGCTGGACTTGACTTCCATCCATGTCGTCCTTTGGCGTCGGTATGCCCAGCACGTGCGCCAGCAGGTTCAGTGATACGTAGTGCCGGGTATCCCCGAAGCGCCATTGGTGCATTGTGTCGACCAGGTTGGTCTCCCACGGCTTCATACCGCTGATCTGGAGGTATTTTGGCAGGGGTAACCCCAGGGCCATCAGGCGGCGGCAAAGATAGGGTATATCGAATTCTTTTATGTTGTGCCCGACAAAACGGAAGGCAGGAAAAGCGGCGTAGAACTTATCCGTCAGCAGGAGCCACTCCGCGAGCAGCGCCTTTTCGTCAAAACCCGCAATGGACCTGACCCGGAAGAGGGTCCGGCGCGTCGTTTTGTCCTCCGAAAAATAGCCGCTGGAGATACACACGATCCTGCCAAACTCCGCCATGATCCCGGCCCGTTCCTGGTAGCTTTCAGCCGGGTCGAAATTTTCTGGCATGGTTTTGGAAAGTTTGGCATTCCAGAGCGATTGCCATTCCGGGGGAAGGAGCTCGAACCCTGGTTGTGCTGGAACCGTCTCAATGTCAATGAAAAAGGCGTCGTTCATTATTCACTTCTTGTGGGTAAATTCTGTTGTAATTCTTTTCCAATAATAAATACTTTAAAGCAACTTTTGTTTAATTAAAAACTTCGGTTATGACGTATTCAAATGCCCCCTCTGCCTCTCCTACGCCCCAGTCGCCTAAAAATAGGAAGGACAACCGCGCTATCATCTATGGCGCCCTGATCATCGCCCTGCTGGGAACCTGGGGATACATCATCTATGATAAATCCAAGACCGGCGAGCAGATCGCGTCTACCAATGCACAGCTCGTACAGGCCGATTCTTCCAAGAGCGCCCTACAGGAACAGTTCAACGAGGCCAACGCCCGTTTGGACGAAATGACCGGTAAGAACGCAAAGCTGGATAGCCTCCTCAAACGCGACGACGCCGACATCGCGTCCATGAAGAACCGCGTCAAGTCTATCCTGTCCAAACAACACGCCACCGCGGCCGAGCTCGCGGAAGCCCACAACCTGATCGCCAAATTGAATGGCCAGATCGACGGGTACATCGCCGAGATCGAAAAGCTGAAGGGTGAAAACCTCCAGCTGACCCAGGACAAGGCCACCGTCACCGCCCAGCGCGACCAGGTGCAGCACAGCTATGACTCCGTAAATGTGGTCTCGAACAACCTGAAAGACGTAGGTTCGACGCTCCACGCCAGCAACATCGCGATCATGGCCGTAGACGAGAAATCCAACGGCAAGGAAAAGGAAACGACGTCCGCCAAGCGTGCCAACGCCCTGAAGGTTTCCTTCCAGCTGGATGAAAACCGGATCGCCGAAACTGGCTCCAAGGACCTCTATATCTGCATCACCGACCCCGCCGGTCAACCGGTATCGGTACAGGCTCTGGGTTCCGGGACCTTCACTACCCGCGACACCGGTGACAAGGTTTTCACCGTAAAGAAATCGGTCGACTACGTACAAGGTCAGGTCCTTCCCGTAGAAGTGACCTGGAAGCAGAACGGCAAGTTTACGAAGGGCCAGTATAAGATCGAAATCTACAACAACGGATTTAAGATCGGGTCCGGCAACGTATCCCTCCGCAAAGGCGGAATCTTCGGATAGGCGGCCCGGATATTCCATATCCTATACTCAAGTTAGTCTCTAGCCAACCTATCATCAATACCTGTACGGAGCCCCGGGCGAGTTTGCCGGGGCTCTTTTTTTGGGGAGCCCGGCGGGGGTGCTAGGTATTAAAACTGAGGTGCCGGATGAGCTCGAGCGGCAGGCGGGGGAGCTTTCGGCGCTCGATCAGGAACGTGGACAGCGCGGCGAGGTCGCGGTAGATGTAGTGACGGGCGAGCGCGCCTTCGAGATAACCGGCGCCGGAAGTGTTGCCGGTGCCCACGCGCATGCCGATCATGCGGCGCACCATGGTGAGGTGCTTGTGGCGCCAGCCGGCCATCCAGTGGTCGATTTCGATGAGGGCGTCGAGGATCTGGTAAGACGTCTGGAAGACCGGGAAGTCGCGGTACAGCATGATGAACAGTGCGGAGCGGAGGGCTTCGGGAGACATCAGCGTGGACGGCGCGCCATCGGGGAAGAAGAACGACCGGAAGTCGTCGATCTTGCCGGCTTCGCGTTCGGTCAGGCTTTCCCGGTAGAGGACGGTGTAGTCGTCCCAGAAGCCGTTCCTGGGGTACGACGCCCAGTATTCCCGCCGGAAAAACGGCATCCTTTCCAGCCAGCGGTTCACCTGGTCGAGCAGGTTTTCGCCGGCCTCGACGCGCGTGAGCAGGTCATAATGCGCCGTGGTAAAACCACCCTCGTTGGTGCGCTTATAGTATTCGCGGTGGTGGCGTTCCTCCATGCGGAGCCCCAGCCGGGCTTCGACGAGCCGGTATTGGAGGCTTTGAAAACCGGAAGAGGGCGTGAGCAGGTTCCGGAACTCCAGGAAGTCCAAAGGTGTCATTGTATCCAGTAGTGTGATCTGCTGATTAAGGAGCTCCAGGATTCGAATGATGCGATGGAGGCGGTGACGGACGAGGTTGAGGTCCTCGGCGTTGTCGTTGATATGGTCCTGTCCGAAAATGCCTTGTATATAGTCCAGCTCGAACTGGATTTGCTTGAACCAAAGCTCGTACGCCTGGTGGACGATGATGAACAACATTTCGTCGTGGGCCGGTTGCTGGCCGGGCGCAAAGCTCTTCGGGTGTTGCGCGTCCAGGACTTTGTCGAGCTCGAGGTATTCGTGGTAGTACATCATGTTATAGCTGGTGAAAGACCTCGCCCAGGGCGGGGTATAGTTTTGCGTATAGCCCGTACGACCGCTGGTAGGCGGCGTATTTGTCCGGGCGGGGTGTAAAGGTGGCGCCGGCGCGTATGTACCGGCGGGCGTCGGAAAGGTTTCCCAGCGCGCCTTGCGTAAGAAAGCCGATCAGCGCCGCCCCGGTTGCGGAGGCGTCGCCGTCATCGGTGAGGCGAACCGTTTTACCAAAGGTATCGGCCAGCTGTTGTACCCACTCGGGGTTCTGCGTAAAGCCGCCGCTGGCGTAAACCGTGTCGATGGGCGCTTCGGTGTCGAGTATGCGGAAGCTGTCGTAGAGAGCCAGCCCGATGCCCTCGGTGATCGCGCGGAGCAGGTGCGGCTTCCCATGGTAGGACCTCAGACCGACAAAGGCGCCCCGCGCGTCGGCGTCCCATATGGGGGCGCGTTCGCCATAGAGATAGGGCAGAAAAAGCAAACCCTCGCTGCCCGGTAGGGCAAACGCCGCCTGGAGTGCCGCGTGCTTGGCGGCGGCACCGGTGGTACCGGCCGCGGCCGTGCCGGAGGGCACGTCGCCCCCGATCTGCATGAACCAGTCGAGCAAATTCCCCCCGTTATTGGTGGCGCCCCCGCGCACGTAGGCGCCTTCGTACAAGTAATATTGGAACAATCGCTCTTCCGGGTCGGGCCGCCAGTCGGGTGTGACGACCCGGACCGCCCCGCTGGTGCCGATGGTGACGGCGGCCTCGCCGGGGGATACGACGCCCGAGCCCAGGTTGGCCAGACAGCCATCGCCCGCGCCGATGACAAACGGGAGATCCGGCGGGAACCCCGCCGCGCCCTTGCGGCTATGCGTGACCGGTACCGGCGCCGACAGCTGGTATTCGTTGATGCCGGCGGCGTAACCCGCGTCGGCGGACCAGCGGCGGTTTTGGGTGTCGAAGAGCCCTGTGGCGGAGGCGATCGAATAGTCGACTTCATACCGCCCGAAAAGCTTGAACCAGACGTACTCCTTGATCGAAACGAACTGGGATGCCCGGTCGAACAGCGCCGGTTCAGTCTTTTGCAGCCACAAAAGCTTGCAAAAGGGCGACATCGGGTGGATAGGCGTGCCCGTTATCTGGTATAACCTGCGCGCCTCAGGTGTGGCTTTGAAGGCCGAAGCCTCGGCCGCGGCGCGGGTATCGGCCCAGGTGATGTGGGGTGTGAGCGGACGGTGGTCGCGATCGACCGCTATTAACCCATGCATGGCGGCGCTAAAGGTCACAGCGACCGGTCGATGCTCCGGTAAACCGTCCAGGAGCGCCCGAAGGACCGTCAAAGTCGCGCCGGAGATAAGCTCGGGATCTTGCTCATGACGGCCCGAGGCGTCGGTTTGGGAAGGATAGGCCTGCTGGCGGACGCCCAGGAGCTCGCCCCCTGTGCCCAGAGCCAGGGCCTTGACGGAAGAAGTGCCGATATCCAAGCCTGCGCAATAGTCCATCCGAGACATTAAGTGGTTGCAAAGTAGGCATTTGAAGGCATGTTAACAATTGGCAAAATCATATTGATTTTTAATCTATGTGTATTGATACAGCGTATATTTGTGGCGCTTACTTCTGCACCAACAATCTTACCCATGAAACCAGGCCCCAGGCTAATTTTACTGCTGTCGTGTCTAGCCATGTCGTTCTCCCTCCGAGTCGGTGCGCAATGCTCCGTACCGACACCCCCTTCAACACCCGCTTGCGGGGGCACGGGTCAAACCAAACTGACCAACCTGACCACGATGAACAGTGGCACTTATTACTATTCCGGTGGTCCGGTGACATTTTCAAACATCACCCAGAATGGCTCGGTCGTCTTCCTGCTGTGCGGTACGCTCACGGTCAATAAATATACAATGAACGGCTCGGTGATCGTGGTGGAGCCCGGCGCCTCGCTGACCATCAACAACACCGGCGGCGCCAGTATCAACGTGCCCATCGTGAACTACGGGACGCTGACGATCTCCGGGGGATCCACCTACGCCAACGTGCAGGACAACCAGCCCATCTGGAACTATGGCACCCTGAACGTAAATTCAGACCTTACCATCAATAGCAACGGCGCCGTGTACAACGCCTACACGACCTCCGTCGTCAAAGTGGCGGGCGATATGACGGGCAACGGCCCGGTCGTCAACAACGGGCAGATGACCGTGAACGGCAACTACCTGATCAACTCCAATGGCACCGTCTGTATGGGCGGCGGATCGAACATTACCGTCGACAGCTTGTTCGTCAATCCCGGCAATGACTTTACCATCACCCCGAACGGGTCGAACACGACCGCCGGTTTCACCATCAAGAAAAAACTCTCCGCCAACAATACCATCAGCACTACCAGCAAGCTGGTTCTGTGCGAAGCGCCCGGCATCGACACCAGCGCGGCGCACAACCGCACCGGCAGCGCCACCGTCGAACCCAACTGCAACGCCATCGTGCTTCCCGTTACGCTGGTCAGCTTCTCGGCCCAGACCGGGCTTGGGAATGCCTGTATGCTGACCTGGGTAACCAGTATGGAAAGGGACGTCACCGATTTCGACCTGGAGTACAGTATGGATGGAAAGGACTTTATGGCTTTGGCGGTCATCGACGCCCATCAGCAGCCATCCACCTACACGTACCCGACCACGCTGGTGGGCCGGACCTGGTTCCGGCTGCGCATCGACAACAAGGATGGTTCGTCGAGCTACTCGCAGGTCGTCGAAGCCGACTACCTGGGCGACAAAGCCGCCCCCGCCAATACCGTCCTGGTCCAGCCGAACCTGGTCACCGGCAGTACGTTGAATGTATGGAGCTCGATGCAAACGGCGCAGTCCGGGGAATGGGTGGTGGTGGACATGGCCGGCCGGGTCGTCCTCCACGAGCAGGCCCAGCTGGCCGAGGGGTCGGCTAATACCGCGATCCTGCTGCCTAACCTGGCGCGCGGAATGTACTACCTGCTTTTCCAGGGGAGCCAGGTGAAGCTGAAACCGGTGCCGTTTAGCGTGATCCACTAGGGCGCGCAATTGCCCCCTTCTGCTAGCGTCGCTAACAATCCTCCGTCTCGCAATTCTTCGCCTCCGTCTCCAGCGTCACGTGCTGGATGTTAAGGTGCCCGAGGTCGTGCCGCAGCGTATTCTTTGCCTTGACCAGCCCCTGTTCGCCCAGCGTCGAATCCACGACCAGGTGGGCGGTGAGGGCGTTGGTGGTCGTGTCCATGGCCCAGATGTGGATGTGGTGGATGTCTTTGATGCCGGGTATGCGGAGCGCCGTGGTGCGGACCTTGTCCAGGTCGATCCCGGAAGGCACGCCGTCCAATGACAGACGAAGGCTGTCCCTCATCAGGCTCCAGGTGCCCAGGACGATGATGGTCATGATACCGAGGCTGATCACCGGGTCGAGCCAGTACCAGTGGGTAAAGCTGATGACGATACCGGCTATCACGACGCCGACGGACACCAGCGCGTCCGAGGCCATGTGCAGGTAAGCGCCCCTCATGTTGAGCTCCTTGTCTTTGCCCTTCATAAAAAGCCATGCGGTAAAACCGTTGACGAGTATCCCCGCGGCGGCGACCCACGCCATCGCCTCGCCCTCCGTCGGTTTGGGATACATCAGGCGATCCACCGCCTCATAGCCGATCACGCCCACCGCGATCAGCAGGAGGATCGCGTTGGCGAGCGACGCCAGGATCGTGCTCTTGCGGTACCCATAAGTGAAGTGCTGGTTGGACTTGATGCGCGACACCTTAAACGCGAGCAGCGACAAGGCCAGGCCGGCGACGTCGCCGAGGTTGTGCCAGGCGTCGGCCTGGAGCGACAGGGCATGCTTCCAGATGCCCACCGCGCCTTCCACGAGCACGAAGGAAATATTGAGCACGATCCCCGCGACAAAGGCGCCCGTAACCTTGGACAGGTCGACCTCGTGATGATGGTGGTGGCCGAGGCTGAAGCCGTGGTCGTGGCCGTGCGCGTGGTCGTGACCGTGGCTGTGCGCGTGACCGTGGTCGTGGGCGTGATCGTCGGAATGATGCTCGTGCATACGTTTATTTGGCGATGGCCCCCTCGACCGGTACGGCGGCGCCTTCTTCCTCCTCGTTCTGGATGGGGTAGGGCGGTCGGGTGTAGATCAGCCTCAGGGAATTGTCAAAGGTAATATACTTATAGCCCCAATTGACAAAGACCAGGAGGCGATTTTTAAAACCCATGAGCAGGAACAAGTGCACCGACATCCAGACGAACCAGGCAAAGAGGCCCTGGAAGCTGATCCTGGGGGACTCCAGGTCGACGACGGCCTTGTTCCGGCCGACGGTAGCCATCGAGCCCTGGAAGTGGAAATGGAAGGGCTCGAACGCTTTGCCGTGTGAGAGCCGTTTGAAGTTGTCCGCCATGAATTTGGCCTGGGCCATGGCGACGTTGGCCAGCTGGGGCATGCCTTTGGGGAACTGGCCGGTCTCCTGGTAAGCCAGGTCGCCAAGGACATAGATGTTGTCGCTGTCCACCATGCGACCCTTGACGTCGACCCGGATGCGGTTCTGGGGCGTGACCGCGATGGAGGGCAGACCGGCCGGGACGTTCCCCCGGACGCCCGCCGCCCAGATGACCAGGGCGGTCGGTATGGTGGTGCCGTCCCGGAGGATGGCGTTTTTGCCGTCGTAGTCTTTCACCGCCATCCCGGTGGTGACCTCCACACCCATTTTCACCAGATAGGCGCGCGCTTTTTCATGCGCCGCGTCGCTCATCGCGTTAAGGACGTTGGGTGAGTTCTCCACCAGGTAGATGTGCATCTTGCTCAGGTCGAGCTCCGGGTAGTCCTTGGGCAGGATAAAGCGTTTCATTTCGGCCAGCGCGCCGCTCAATTCCACGCCGGTAGGTCCGCCGCCCACCACGACCACGTTCAGGTGGCGCTGGCGGGTGGCTTCGTCCGGGGCGCTGGCCGCGGCTTCGAGGTTTTCGACGATCCGGTTCCGCAGGGCCATCGCCTCCACGGTGGACTTCATCGGGAATGCATATTGCTGGATATCACGGTTGCCGAAATAGTTGGTATCGGCTCCCATCGCCAGTACCAGGTAGTCGTAGCGGATAGGGCCGGAAGTCGTTTGGATGGTATTGTCACCGGGTTCCACCGTCAGGAGCTCGGCTATCCGGATGCGTACGTTCCTGCTTTTCTGGAAGATCTTTCTGAGCGGAAAAGAAATGCTGCTGGCTTCCAGACTGGCGGTGGCGACCTGATAAAACAAGGGTTGGAACTGGTGGTAGTTGTGCCGGTCGATCAGGGTGATCCTATAAGCGGGGTGGTTGTTCAGCGAGCGGGCCAGCTTCAGCCCGGCGAAACCACCGCCGACGATCACGAGGTGTTTGGGTTCGTCCATGGTAACTTCGTTTGATCGACCGCAAAGATACGACTAAACCGGGACCCAGACCGAAACCGAGCCCGCGTTGCACAGGAACTGCGCCCAGCCGTGCTCGTCGGTAGTGATGACTTCACGGCGGTGGCCCAGGGCGTCCTTGAAACGCCGGCGGGCATGCCTGGGGCCCATTTCCATCTTTTTGAACCCCTCGGTGCCGTTGCTCATCAGCACGGCGAGTCCCGAACCCGGGTGCTCGTCGTCGCCCTCACGCGTCCAACCGATGGTGTTGCCATGGTCCAGGTAGTCCCGCTGGAGGCCATAGGCCTTGTGCCGCCGCAAAGGCAATAATATCTTGAGCTCGTCGACGGGCGGAAGCGTGACCTCGTGGTCCTGGCCGTCGCCGCCTTTGTCGGTGTATTTGGCGCCGTAGTAAGCCGGGTAGAAGATGCACGGGATGCCCTGCTCCCGGAGCAGGATGAGCGCATAGGCGTGCGGTTTGAACCATTGGTCCACCGGGGACTCCAGCGACTGGAGGGGTTGGGTGTCGTGGTTATCCACCAGGGTGATGGCCATAAAGGGATCGGTCTGCACCAGGCTCCCCTCGAATATCTTGCTTAGATCGTAATCCTTACCTTGCCGGGCCGCG
>NZ_DATJIY010000231.1:0-7963 GCF_035492835.1 Dinghuibacter sp. | reverse complement strand
AGGTAGCCCTGAACTGGGAGACCAGCTCGGAGGACGGGGACAAATACTTTACGGTAGAGCGCAGCCGCGACGGCGCCACCTTCGACTCCGTTTGCGCCGTCGGCTCCCAGGCCCCCGGCGGCAACAGCGCCACGCCGTTGCAATACCTGACCTACGACCCGCACCCGTTACCGGGGACCAGCTACTACCGCCTCCGGCAGACGCACACCGACGGCACGTCCACGTATTCCAGCGTGGATATGGTGACGTTTTCGTCCTCGCCCTCGCTGTCTGTTTACCCGAATCCCACCACCGGACCCGTCACTGTCAGCGGCATCCCCGCCACCATCTCCTCGTTCACCGCCGAATGGTTCGACGAGCGCGGTCGCCCCGTCTCACGCGTTTCCGTGGCCGTCGCCTCCGGCTCCGCCACCTTGCGCGCGGACTTTATACCCGGCCTGTATTTCTTGCGGATGGTGTTTTCGGATGGGAGCGTGCGGGTGGAGAAGGTTTTGGTGGTTAGGTAGCGGCGGCGGCGCACTTTGCGTGGCGCTCTTTGCGCGGCTGCCCGAGGCGCCGCAATTGGCACGGATTTTTCCTGATAGTAGTATGCAAAAGACTATCGGACTCATCCTCGTGGTCATCGGCGTCGCCATGCTGATCTGGTCGGGATTCACCTACACCAAACGCGAAAAAGTCATCGACGCCGGCCCGGTCCAGGTGACGGCAGACCGCCAGAAGAACGTAAACTGGCCGCCGTACGCGGGTGGGGTGGTGCTCATCGCCGGCGTGGTGGTGTTGGTTGCGGGGAGGAAAAAGGGCGTCAATTAACCTTCAACCTCTCCTCCTCCAGGTCAATCCGATACAACTGCGCCCGGATAACCCCTTCATCTATATCGGGGTCGCTGTTGAGCTCGCTCAGGAACCGTCGCTGGCTATCGAGCAGCTCCAGGAAGAGGGCTTTTTTCTTTTCGTCCATACCGCTGCCTTCCGTCGTCTTCGATCGCTCTTCCCACATTTTGAGCAGCTTTTCCCTATGCTCGGGGTCTACCCGGGAAGCCAGGAAATCGTGCGTATGGTTTTTCAGGTCGTCCCTGATCTTTACCAGGATATCCCGGTCCCGGTCATCCGTTGCCAAACCGTCGAACGGCCGAAACCGCCTTATGAGGAACGGGAGCGTCAGCCCCTGTACCACGAGGGTCAGGAGGATGACGATAAAGGTGATGAACAGGATGAGGTTCCGGTGCGGGAACGGCCTCCCATCGTCCAGCGCGACCGGTATGGCCAACGCGGCGGCCAGCGATACGACCCCGCGCATCCCCGTCCACCCCAGCAACAGCGGCGTCAGGAACGCCCGGTTCCTGAGCCTGGGCGCCACGCTCGGGCGGAAAATAAACGTCGCCACCATCGCCACGTAGGAGCTGATGATCCGCGCCGCAATCAGCACGCCGGTGATCAGTACGCCATAGCCTATGGCGGTATGCAACGGTGTCCCCTGGCTCCGTAAGCCCTCTACGATTTCCGGAAGCTCCAGGCCGATGATAAGGAAGACGATCCCGTTAAGGATAAACACCAGGCTATCCCATACGCTGTACCCCGATAGCCGGCTGGAGCTGCTCAGAAAGGTGAGCCGCCTGGCGGACATAAACAAACCGCCGCTTACCACCGCCAGGACGCCCGAACAGTGGAGCCGTTCCGCCAGCCAATACATCAGGTAGGGTTCGATCAGCGTCAGCGCGATATCGGACGAGGCGGTCGTCGGCAGCCGTTTATGCGCCTGCACGAAGAACCAGGCCAGCAGCAACCCGATCCCGGCGCCCCCGATGATCATCCATACGAAGGTGCCCGCCGCCTGTTGCCAAAAGAACTGCCCGGTTCCCACCGCCACCAGGGCAAACCGGAATATAATGAGCGACGACGCGTCGTTCAGCAGGCTTTCCCCCTCCAGGATGGCGGACGTCGCCCGGGGGATTTTTACGAATTCCGTGATGGCCCCCGTGCTCACCGCATCCGGCGGCGACACGATGCCCCCCAGCAGGAAGCCGAGCGCCAGCGAAAAACCCGGCAGGTAATGGTTGGCCACGACCGCGACCGACAGCGCCGTAAAAAACACGACCAGGAAGGCAAAGCTGCTGATGATCCGCCACCACTTGAGCATTTCCTTAAAGGAAACCGTCCAGGACGCCTCGAACAGCAACGGCGGCAGGAATATGAAGAAAATGAGGTCCGGGTCGACCTTGACCGCCGGCAGCCCCGGTATAAAACTGATCAGCAGCCCAGCCACCACCAATAGAATCGGGTAGGCGATCCGCAACCTGGCCGCCCACATTTCCAGTAGCACCACGGCGGCTATCATCGCGAGTAAGAAAGGAAGAATGGTGTGCATACAGTCAATATACGGATTTTCCAAACGGGAAAGCCCAGGACAGCGTCCTGTCGCCAACTCGCTATATTAGCATATGCCCCGCCATATCGCTATATCCTTGCTATTGCTGGCATCGCTGACGACGAACGCCCAACACCGTGACTACCAGGTAGCCGTCTATTATTTCCCGAATTACCACCCCGACAGCATCAACGCCAAATGGCACGGCGCCGGTTGGACCGAATGGGACGTCGTAAAAGCGGCCAAACCCCGATTCCCCGGTCACGAGCAACCGAAGGTCCCTACGTGGGGTTATTTCAACGAAGCGGACCCCGCATGGGCGGCAAAGGAAATCGACCTCGCCGCCGACAACGGGATCGATTGTTTTATCTACGACTGGTACTGGTACAGCAACACCGGGCAATACCTCCAGGAAGGACTGGAGAAGGGTTTTCTGAAGGCCCCCAACCGCAACCGCCTGAAGTTTGCCATCATGTGGGCCAACCACGACTGGCTGAATATCCAGCCGGCCACGTTCGACAACCACCGCGTGGCGCTCACGCAGGGCGAGGTGTCGATGGGGTTGTGGGATACGATTTCCACGTACATCGTAAACCACTACTTCAAACAGCCCAACTACTGGCTGATCGACGGGAAGCCCTATTTTTCCATCTATGAGATCGTCACCTTTATCAACGGGCTCGGCGGGACCGACAGCGCACGGAAGGCTATCGCCCTACTAGACGCCAAAACCCGGGCCGCCGGTTTCCCCGGGGTGCATCTTAACATCATGAGCTGGATGCTCAACCCCGGGTTTCTCCGCCAGATCGCCGGACCGGCGCGCCCCGCCGACGTCCAGGCTCTGCTAAACTCCCTCTCTGCCGAAAGCGTTTCGACCTATTGCTACATCCACCACTACAACGGCGTCGGCAGGGACGGTTTTCCAACGGTCCCGGTCGAAAAGCCGTTTGCGGATATGAAGAAATACTGGTACGACTTCGTCGCAAGATACCCTGACGTGTTGTATACCCCAAACATCTCCATGGGATGGGACGCCAGTCCGCGCTGTATGCAAAGCGACCGGTTCGCTCCCCACGACTATCCGTGGACCCCGGTCTTCGCCGGCACCACGCCACAGGCGTTCGAATCGCAGCTACGGGAGGCCAGGGCATTTTTGGACAAATACAACCCGAAGCACAAAATTGTAGTCATCAACGCCTGGAACGAATGGACGGAAGGGAGCTTTCTCCTGCCGGAAAAGAAGTACGGTGACGGATACCTGAAGGCAATAAAGGCGGTGTTTCCATAATCCCTAGCCCCTCCCCAGCACCCTCCCCTTCATCGCTGCAAAGAACCTCGCCCTATAAGATTCCCCTACGAGTATGCGCGTCGCGCCATCGTGCAACCGCACCTCGTTCCCTTCGATGGCGGTGATCTCCCGTATGGCCACGATACATGATTTCTGGATGCGCATGAAAGCATCGGCCGGCAGCCGCTCCTCCAGGTCTTTGAGCGGCAGCAACGCCAGCGTATGTCCACCCTTGTGGTGGATGTCGACATAGTTCTTTCTCGCCTCCACGTAGCGGATGTCGTCGACGTCGATCTTCAGCATGTTCCCGCGCACCCCGGTCCGCACGAGGATGAAATCATCCGCCACGGGCACCAGCGACGTGAGCTTCTCCACCGTCCGCATAAACCGGGGGAGCGGGATCGGCTTGACGAGATAGTCCACCACATCCAGCTCGAACCCATCGAGGGCATACTCCGGGTAGGCGGTGCACAACACCACCTTGTATGTATTCCGGATGGTACGGATAAAGTCGAGCCCGGTCATCTCAGGCATATGGATGTCCAGGAATATACAATCGATGGGGTGTTGCCGCAGCAGCTCCAGCGCCCGCAGGGGGCTGGTGCAGCTGGCGACGTGCCGCAGCTGGGCGGTTTGCCCGATATAGTGTTCCAGCACTTCGCTGGCATGGGGCTCGTCGTCGACGACCAGGCAGTTGATCATGCGTCAGGGGGTTTTATAGTCAAAACCGCTTTGAATAGCTGGGGGCCGTCGGTAATGTCGAGGCTGTAATTGGCGCCATAGGCTCCTCTCAACCGGTTGGTGACGTTTTCGAGCCCGATGCCGGTCCCCAGTTGCTTCGGCCCTTCGCGTCTGCGGTTAACCACCGAGAAAAAGATAGCCCCGTCACAACGAAGGTGGATGCGGATGGGATGGTCCCTGTTTTCCATGTCCCCGTGCTTGAGGGCATTCTCGACAAACGTGATCAGCACGAACGGCAGTATCCCGACACCCTCCATGTCGCCCTCCAGCAAAAAATCGATCTGCAACCGCCCCGCGAAACGCAGCTGGTGGATATGGATGACGTTTTCGAGGTGTGTCACCTCGTCCGCCAGCGGGACGAAGTCGCCATTCTGGTGGAGCGCATATTTCATGATATTGGACAGGGTCATGATCCCGTCCGACAATTCCGGGGCGCCCCTGAGCGATTTGGCGTACAGGAAGTTCAGGGTGTTGTGCAGGAAGTGCGGGTTTACCTGGGACTGCAGGAATTTCTTCTCCGCCGCTATCTTTTCGGTGGCCATCTTTTGCAGCTCCAGCTGGATGGCGGCCGTGGCCCGCATTTGCTGCGCCGCAAAGATGGTCGACCAGTAAAAGCCGGACAACAACACCAGGAATACGAAATACATGGACAGCGAAAACGTAAACGTAAAAAGCTGCGAGCTCGTGTAGTGATGGCCTGTATCGTACCCATACAGCACCCACCGCATAACGGCCATGAACAGCGCCGTCATCCCCGCCAGGCTCAGCCAGTACCAGACCTTCCGCCGGACAAAAAGGGCGTTGCAGAGGAAGAAGTTTCCGTAGAAAATGACCATCGCGACCGCCAACGTCACCGTGGTCTGCTCAAAAGGATGGTAGTCGATCCGCTGTCCCTTTGACACCGCCCATTGCGCCCCCAGGAACAGCACGTAGATGCCGCTCCACACCGCCAGGTTTAGCCGGTAGAATCGCTTATGGAGACGCAGTCCGCTCATGGTTTACCGTTTAAATATAGTAAAGCTTTTTCCAGCGCAAGGTCCCGTTTCCGGAGAAAGTCGTCAAGGGTGACGGTCGCGGCGATGTCCGGTTGGATGCCCACCCGCTGGGTCTCCCGGCCGTCGGGGTAGTACACGCCCAGACCGGTGAACTGCGCAAGACCGCCGCCGGGCAGGACCAGGAGGGCGACATTCCCGTCGGCCCCGGCGGTGGCGCTCCCCACCAACCGGGCCCCCGGTACCGCCCGGAAGGCCATGGCCATAAATTCGCCGATACTGGTGCTGTTACCGTCGATAAGTACGGCGATCCTGCCCTTGTAGGGGGAGGCGGCATGGGGGAGGCCCTGGTCGGTCGGCGGCAGGAGATGGAATGCGCCGGGTCTTGATGGCACCGCGGTTTTGAACCGGCAGAACGGCGTATGCACGGGAAGGGTCATTTCGAGTAAAATATCCCCCGCGTTGGTGAAGTTTTGTTCGTCGGCGTTGCGGCGGGTGTCGATGATCAGCGCGCGGCTGCCGTCAATCAGGGGTTTCCAGCGGGCGCTGTCGTTCCGGTTGAGGAGGGCCATGTTGAGGTAGAGGACGTTCCCTTTTAACAGGGCGTACGCGGTGTCCCTTGGATAAGGGAACCAGGCAGGGTTCCAATCGACCGCCGCTGGAGCGGCGGGGTGTGCGTTGGGCACGACCAGCTGTACGCGGACGCCCTTTCTTCGAATCGTCAGGCGGCTTTCTTTCAGGTGGCTCCTGACCATGGGCAGGCCCAGCTTGATCATCCGCGAGGCCGCATTCGACGCCGGGCACTCCGTCGCCAACCGCCCGGAAAGCGCGGTGGCCGATTCCCCGTCGATGCTGTCGACTATGTCGCCGGGTTGAAGGGCCGTTTTGCCGTCGACCGAGCTCACCACCCACCGGCCCACATACTGCAGCGTGAACGGCCGGATATAGCCCCCGTTGACCACGGTGTCCCGCATCCAACCCAGGTAGCCATGCGTATCGTCGATCCGGGCAAGCAGCTCCGCGACGTCGTGGGTGTAGGTGGTAAAATCCTTTTCGACGCTCATCCGCGGGATGAACTCCCGAAGGACTTCCGGCCACGCCGTTTTCAGACCGTATTTATAGGGATACCAGTACTCGATCGCGTTCCAAAGCCGGAAGAGACAAAGCAGACCATAGCTGCTGTCGGGATAGCGGATCGCCGGATAGGCGGCCTCGTGCCGGAACAGGAGGATGTTGGCGCCGTCGTCCGGCTGAAACCCGATGTAGTAGTTTGGACCGGCGACGCTGTCGCCAACCGGCATACCCCCCGCGCGGTCGATGAATGCCTGCAGACTGTCGTTCTTCTCTTTCCGGCTCGTGAGGCGTCGGTAAGCCGGCAGGAACCCCAGCAACGCGGAGTCCCAGGAGATCCTGCCGGAAGCGACGGCGGGGGAATGGTATTTCATAAACCCCCAGACCCTGCCCAGGAGCGCAAGTCCGGCGGTATCGGATTGGGATCGTGTACTGCCCGCGACGGCCAGAAGGGCGGCGGCCAGGAGGAACTTTTTCATGATCGTCTATTTCCGGGCAAAATAGGCGGGGCCGTTACCATGGGGAAACTAAGTACACGAAAGGGGCGTTTGGGGAGACGAAAGCCGGTAGATCATCCCAGGAATGTGACAGGGGGCGCTGACTGCCATGGGTTATTATTTCCCAACCGCCGTTTTCCGCCGATTTAAACGTACCTTTAGCATTCCCCTACTTTCAAACGCAATCCGGAAAACGTTTCAGGGTATTAAGTATATTCCTCGCTTCTTTTGAAAGCTTCGAACGCAAGGCCGATTTGTTCGAGGATTTCCTCGGGAAAATCGGTGAACTGGAGCTTTTCGAGGGTAACATTGGAAGGCGTAAAGCGAGTAAGGCTTTGATGGTGATTACGCATGTAATCGCGCGTTTCCGAAGGCCATCTCGGTTCGTGTTGCTGGAAAAAAGTCATGAATTTTTCCTCCACCTTGTCCAGGTTCTTTTTCAGCAAGTCGATACCCGTCACTTGTTTATTCATATCGACGAAGGTAGGCTTTATAATTGTCAATCATCAATACATTCAATGACCATACAACAGATCGAAAAATTCTTAGACGCGCACCCTGAAGGGGCATTCGTATCAGTGACCATATCTTTTAGGACCCGGAAAGACGTCGAAGGCGTCTTTATTCCATCGCCAGAGTTCGAGGATTTGAAGAAAAAGAACCTTTGGCGGGTCGTGATGTCCACGCACCTGGACGACTATAACCGCACCAAAAGCCTCAGCCACGCGAGGGTTTTCAACGGCCTTGACTTCTCGAAGATCTCAAGCAAATAGCCAATGCTCTACTCAAAAAACGACCTCGCCCACAAGGACTACGACTGGGCGCCCGGCGCTGTCTATAGCGGAAGCCCGACTCGCCGGACGTTCGATCCATTCAACGGGGAGCAGGTGCTTTTTATCATCAATTCGTTTTGCAAATCCCTCGCCGGCGTTTCGGTCGCCGAGGCGCAAAAGATCGAGGCGCTCATTCGCAACAAGCTACCGATTAACGCGAAGAGCGAGATATCGGT
>NZ_DATJIY010000230.1:0-5632 GCF_035492835.1 Dinghuibacter sp. | reverse complement strand
GCGAATGGAAGCGGCCTGCCGTGCCCCTTTTTCTCTGTTTTGCTGAGATTCTCAGCAAAACAGGAAAAAAGAGGCATTCCACCCCTCAGAATTCGCCTACGCGCTTCGGGCGCAACAGAATGCAAAGGAACGGCGCCCTCGCGCCGAAAGGCCAATAAACGCGCATATACCCGGCTTTTTGCTTAACTTAGTGAAGCGAAAGCACCCTATGCACAGCCTGTTCAACCGTACGGACGTAGCACTTATCCTGGAGAGAGTGAATCGATTGTCACCGCGATCCATCCGCGGTTGGGGAAAGATGACGGTATCCCAGATGCTCGCCCACTGTTGTGCCGCGCTCGAGTTTGCCTGTGGTAAAAAGCCGGGGCGCCGCTGGGTCTTCAGCTACCTCTTAGGCCGCCGGCTCAAAAGGCGTTTCCTCGACGAAAACCAGGAATACCCCAAGAACGTACCCACTGGAAAGGACTTCATTATCAGTGGCGAACGCGATTTCGACCACGAAAAGACCCGCCTGGCCGGTCTGATCCGGCAGTTCGCCGACGGCGGTCGCGACAAGTGTACGCAATACCCGCATTCATTTTTTGGAAAGATGGCGCCGGAAGAGTGGAGCATCTTTATGTATAAACACCTGGATCATCACCTCCGCCAGTTCGGCGTATAGACTTTAACCCAGCCGTCGTGCGGTGGAGGCACGCGTGACCAGAATCGGGTCCAGCATCACGGGCTCCACGGTTTCCCCGCGCGATGCCTTCAAGAACAGCTCCGCCGCGATTTCCCCCATCCTGATCGTCTGCTGATCCACCGTCGACAAAGCCGGCGTCACGAGCGTCCCGAACGACTCATTGGCAAAACCGATCACCCCGACCTCGTCAGGCACGCGCACGCCGCGCTCCTGTAATTCCTGCAAAGCGCCCAGCGCGGTAAAGTCCTCGACCGCGAAGATCGCGTCGAACGTTACGCCCGACGCCAATAGCTCCGAAACGCAACGCCTTCCGGACTCCGCCGAGAACGGCCCTTTGAATACCCGCTCCGGCAGCCCGTGCGCAGCCAGCGCATCGCGGTATCCCCGCAGCCGGTCGACCGCGATAACGAGCTCCTGGTCCGCGGTAATATGGACGATGTCCCGGTAACCTTGTTCGATCAAATGTATGGTCGCCATATACCCGCCGCGGTAGTCGTCGATCCGCACCGAAGGCACGCGCAGCTTCTCCGTCACCCGGTCAAACAGGACCAGCGGTACCCGGCGCTTCCGGATTTCCTCGAAGTGTTCGTAGTGCGACGTCTCCCGGCTCATCGACGCGATGATGCCGTCCACCCGTGACCGCAGGAACGTATCGATCCCCTTGATCTCCCTGTCCAGCGATTCTTCGGACTGATACAAGAGCACGCTGTATTGCTGGCCGTTCAGCACCGTATCGATCCCGTGCACCACCGAGCTGAAAAAACTCAAGGAAAGGCTCGGCACGATCACGCCGATGATGTGCGTTTTCCCCGACCGCAGCGAAGACGCCAATTTGTTCGGCCTGTAGTGCATCTTCCGCGCCGCCTCCTTGACCCGTTTCTTCGTCTCCGCGCTGATCGCCGGGTGGTCATTGAGCGCCCTGGCCACCGTCGAAAACGAGATGTTCAGCTGCTCGGCTATGTCCTGGATGGTAACCTTTTTCATACGACTACTTAAGCCGGAGCGTCCGGGCGATTTGTTGATATTGTTGCAGGCGGAGTTCCTGGTTATCGAAGGCGGAGCCGGAAAAGCCGATCGTCTCTCTTTCGTTTTGCAACATCACCAGATAGTAGGTCAGTGCTTTACCACCCAAAGTGCCGGTTATCGTTGCGTCATACCCGTCCTCCCCTCCGATCCTGACCTGCTTTTGATCCAGGGTCTCGCTGTGAAGGCTGCCGGTGCTGAACCTCTCGACGAGGGAATGGAACTGCACCTGCAGCGTCTCGTCATTTCGGTGGCGGGGAATTTGCCAAATGGTGATCATGTCGTTGCCCCCTCTCGTGGGGTCGCCCTTGCCACCGATCGTATAGTGGAATGACTCGTAGCTCTGCAAGTTGAAGGCAAAGCCGGTCTGAAGCATGTTTACGTCGAATAGTTGAATCTCCGAGAGGGGCACCGGGGCCAATGTATCCTTATAGCAAGACAACATCGCCCTAAGGATGGCGGCCCTGTCCTCATTATGCCCGACCTTGAACTGGCCGTATATTTTGGCAGATCCGGAGTCGGAGCCGAATATCATCCACATGCGCTCGATCGGTTGCCCGGCAACGGTACCGCCGCCTGCATAAGTGATGTTGGCCGAGTCGTTTTGAAAAGTAAAGTCATGACTATAATAAACCCTGAAACCCCATTGCCTGATCGAACCGTTGTATTCTATCTTCATCTCATAACTGAGGTCATTGTATGAATGCCTTACCTCCTCCGCCGTCATATAGGTATCGGGATCCCTTGCCCATACGTCGGACTTCGGATAGAAAAGGAAGCCCTTTGGCGGCATCATGAACAGGTGCGTTCCATAAAACTGTACCTGCCCGCTGTCCCTGGAAACGGTCACCACCTGCCGTACGCCGAGGTCGTGGCGCGCATGGGCCCCGCACCCGGCGCAAACAAGGCAGAATACTGCAAAACGTTTCATCCGATAAAAATATCAAATTATTTGGCCGGCGGCCGAAAATAACTAGATTTGTGCCAACGTTGGCATAGGCCAGCGGCAAGCAAACACAACCCGCGGTAGACGACCGCTTAAATGATACGATTGTATGCTTCTCCTAGGAATCGACCTCGGCACGTCCTCCATAAAGGTGTCCATCGTGGACGCAAGAACCCAGCAATGCGTGGCTTCCGCCAGATACCCCGACACGGAGTCGGCTATTTCCACGCCCAAGCCAGGCTGGGCGGAACAGGACCCCGGGATGTGGTGGGACCACGTCGGCCACGCTATCAAACGGGCGCTCGGCGCCGTCGACCCCTCGCACGTCGGCGCCATCGGCATCGCCTATCAAATGCACGGCCTCGTCGTCCTCGACAAGGACGGCAACGTCCTCCGCCCCTCCATCATCTGGTGCGACAGCCGCGCCGTCGAGACCGGTAACGCCGCCCTCGAAGCCATCGGCCGCGGCCGCGCGCTCAACCACCTCCTCAATTCCCCGGGGAACTTCACGGCCTCCAAACTCGGCTGGGTAAAGGCCAACGAGCCCAAGATATACGAGCGCGTCTCGAAAGCCATGCTTCCCGGCGACTATATCGCCTACAAGCTCACCGGGGAACAGACGACCAGCATCTCCGCCCTCTCCGAGGGCATCTTCTGGGACTTTAAAGAAGACCATCTGTCCGAAGACGTCTTTACCTATTTCGGGTTCGACACGGCGCTCATCCCCGAAGTGCGCCCGGTGTTCTCGGAGCACGGACGCCTGGGTAAAGCCGTCGCGGCCGAGCTGGGCCTCAGCGCCGGCATCCCGGTCACCTATAAAGCCGGTGACCAACCCAACAACGCCCTCTCCCTGAACGTCCTCAAACCCGGCGAAGTCGCCGCCACCGCCGGCACCTCCGGCGTCATCTACGGGGTGACCGACCAGCTGCTTTTCGACGTGGCGTCAAGGGTCAATACCTTCGCCCACGTCAACTACCTGCCCGACGCCAAGCGCCTCGGCGTGTTGCTGTGCATCAACGGCACCGGCATCCTCAACCGCTGGATCCGAGACCAGATCGCCCCCGGCCTTTCCTATGAAGCGATCAACCGGGAAGCCGCGTCCATCGCCATCGGGAGCGAAGGCGTGCGTATCCTTCCCTTTGGCAACGGCGCCGAGCGGATGCTCGGGAACCGCCTCCCTGGCGCCCAGATACACGGCCTCAATCTGAACAAACATACCCGCGCTCATCTCTTCCGCGCCGCCCAGGAAGGCATCGCGTTTTCATTCCGGTACGGCCTGGATATCCTCCGGGAAAACGGCATGCGTCCCTCCCGTATCCGCGCTGGTATGGCCAACCTCTTCCTGAGCGACGTATTCACGGACGCCTTCGTACAAATCACCGGCGTGCCCGTGGACCTCTACCGCAACGACGGCAGCGTTGGCGCCGCCCTCGGCGCCGGTATCGGCGTCAAGGCCTTTGCGAACGAATCGGATGCTTTCAGCCGCATGGAGCCCGTGCGGACAGTGCTGCCTACCGGCGACACCGGGGCGTACGAGCGGGCCTACAACGATTGGCTCTCGCTCGTTTGACGAGCCGGGCGCACTCCTCACCATTCCTCAAACCCGAAAATTCCTCTTTATGGCAACAGAATATTTCAAAGGCATCTCCGCCATCCCCTACGAGGGCCCCGCCACGGACAACCCGCTGGCCTTCCGCTGGTACGACGCTAAAAAGGTCGTCAAAGGCAAAACCATGAAAGAACACCTCCGTTTCGCCGTGGCCTACTGGCACTCCTTCGTGGGTAACGGCTCGGACCCCTTTGGCGGCCCCACGCACGTCTTCCCCTGGGACGCCCAAAGCGATCCCGTGGCGCGCGCAAAAGACAAGATGGACGCCGCCTTTGAATTCATCACCAAGATGGGTTTCCCCTACTATTGCTTCCACGACGTCGACGTCGTCGATTACGGGAACGATATAGCCGAAAACGACCGGCGCCTCCAGGCCCTCGTCGACTACGCCAAACAGAAACAAACCGCCACCGGCGTAAAGCTCCTCTGGGGAACCGCCAACCTCTTCAGCCACCGCCGCTATATGAACGGCGCCGCCACCAACCCCGACTTCCACGTCCTCACCCACGCCGCGGCCCAGGTCAAGGCCGCCCTCGATGCCACCATCGCCCTCGGCGGAGAGAACTATGTCTTCTGGGGCGGTCGCGAAGGCTACATGAGCCTCCTCAACACCAACATGAAGCGCGAACAGGAACACCTCGCCCGTTTCCTCCACGCCGCCAAAGACTACGCCCGCGCCCAGGGATTCAAAGGCACGTTCTTTATCGAACCCAAGCCTTGCGAACCCACCAAACACCAATACGACTATGACGCCGCTACGGTCATCGGCTTCCTCCGTCAATACGACCTCCTCGGCGACTTCAAGCTCAACCTGGAGGTAAACCACGCCACGCTCGCCGGTCACACCTTCCAGCACGAGCTGCAGGTGGCCGCCGACGCCGGTCTGCTCGGCTCCATGGACGCCAACCGCGGCGACTACCAGAACGGCTGGGACACCGACCAGTTCCCCAATAACGTCGGCGAGCTCACCGAAGCCATGCTCATCATCCTCGAAGCCGGCGGCTTCCAGGGCGGCGGTATCAACTTCGACGCCAAGATCCGCCGCAACTCCACCGACCCCGCCGACCTTTTCTACGCCCACATCGGCGGCGCCGACACCTTCGCCCGCGCCCTGCTTACCGCCGACCGCATACTTACCGACGGCGAATACGCCAAGCTCCGCACCGCCCGCTACGCCTCCTACGACAGCGGCGCCGGCAAGGATTTCGCCGCCGGCAAGCTAGACCTCGCCGCCCTCCGCGAATACGCCGTCACCCATGGCGAACCCGCCGTCACCAGCGGCCGCCAGGAATATTTCGAAAACCTCGTCAACAAGTTCATCCAATAACCTACCGCGCCCGCGCGCCACGTCCCCGCCCGCGCGCCACGCGCC
>NZ_DATJIY010000229.1:0-8118 GCF_035492835.1 Dinghuibacter sp. | reverse complement strand
TTTGCGAAACTTTTCGCAAAACAGGGAAAAAGAGGCACCCCACCCCACTCCGAGAGGCCGGCAGGCCGAAAGAACAAGGGGTATTAAACCGTGAGGCGGAGCCCGTCATAGGCGAGGGCCCGGCCCGGGGGTAGCTCACGGGACACTTCGGCGTGGAGACCCAGCTGGTGGCTGATGTGGGTGAAATAGGCCTGCTCGACGCCGAGCTCGTCGGCCAGGGCGATGGCTTCGGTCAACGTAAAATGTGAAATGTGGCTCTCGCGGCGGAGCGCGTTCAGGACGAGGACCTTCGAGCCGCGGATCTTTTCGCGTTCGGCTTCCTCGATGCGGTTGGCGTCGGTGATATAGGTGAAATCGCCTATCCGGAAACCATACACGGGCATCTTGTAGTGCCAGACCTGGATGGGGATGAACGTCAGCTCCCGTACAATAAAAGGCCGGTCGTCGATGGTATGCAAAATAATCTCGGGCACGCCGGGGTACCGTTTGTCGGCAAAGGCGTAGCCGAACTCCCGCTTCAGCGTCTCCTCCGTCATGGCATTGGCATAGACGTGCATCGGCGCCTGCATGAAGAAGTTGAAGGCGCGGACGTCGTCCAGGCCGGCGATATGGTCCTTGTGGGGGTGGGTGAACACCACGGCGTGGAGGGTCGTGAGGCCGATCCGGAGCATCTGGGTGCGGAAGTCCGGGGTCGTGTCGATGACGATGGAGGAAGAAGGCGTCTCCACCAGGATACTCGAACGAAGCCGTTTGTCGCGCGCGTCCGTGGAATGACATACGGCGCAGGGGCAGGCGATCATCGGTACGCCGGTGGACGTACCTGTTCCCAGGAAGGTGACGTCGAGCGTCATTGAGCTTCGTGCTTGAGCATGACCTCGTCGTACATTTTCTGGGCGTCGGTGGTCAGCATTTCATAGGTGATCTGCAACTGGGGGATCAGCTCGATCAGGGTGTTGATCTTTCCTTCCGTATCCAGGAACTTGTTGAGTACCACCACCCTTTTTTGCTCCAGGATGCAATACCCACTCTGGAAGTTCCCGCGTTCATACCGCAGGATATAGGACGCCTCGTCCAATATCTTCTCTATCCGGTTCAAGGTTACCTGATTGTACCGCATGCTGCAAATCTAAGAAATTCCGCCCTTGCTGGACATACGCACCACCGGGACGATCATTTCCTCCAGGCTGACCCCACCGTGCTGGAAGGTGTTCCGGTAATAGTTGACGTAGTGGTTGTAATTGTTGGGGTAGCAGAGGAACTGGTCCTCCCGGGCAAAAATATAGGACGAGTTGAGGTTGGGCGCGGGGAGGCCCGCTTCTTTCGGGTCCTTGAACGCCAGTACCTCCCGTGCATCGTAGTTGAGGTTGCGTCCGTGCTTGTAGCGGAGGTTGGTGGTGGTTTGCCGGTCCCCCACGACCTTGACGGGCGTCTTGACGCGCACGCTGCCGTGGTCGGTAGCCAGGATCAGGTGGAACTTCCGGTCGGCGATCTTGCGCAGGGCCTGGTACAGGGGCGAGTGTTCGAACCAGCTGGCTGTGATGGACCGGTAGGAAACCTCATCGGCGGCCAGCTCCTTGAGCACCTCCATTTCGGTCCGTGCATGGCTGAGCATGTCCACGAAGTTGTAGATCACGATGGAAAGCGGATACTGGAGCAGGTTGTGGACGTTGTCCACCAGCCGCTGCCCATCCTGGTAATGGAGGACCTTGGTATAACTGAAGCGGAGGTCGTCCCGCCGGAGGTTTTTGAGCTGTACCTTGAACAGGTCTTCCTCAAAGGCATTCTTGGAGCCTTCGTCTTCCTCGCTTTTCCAAAGGGAGGGATGGCGCTTCTCGATCTCCACCGGGAGCATCCCCGCAAAGATCGCATTCCGGGCGTACTGGGTAGCCGTCGGAAGAATCGAATAAAACGTATCTTCTTCGACCAACCGGCAAATCTCCCCGAAGAAAGGCTCGAGCACCTTCCACTGGTCGTACCGCAGGTTGTCGATCAGCACGAGCAGGGTGGGGATGTCCTTTTCGATATGGGGGAGCACCTTGCGGCGGACGAGGTTGTGGCTCATCACCGGCCCGTCCTCCTTGCTCTTTATCCAGGAGAGGTAGTTCCGGGAAATGAACTTGGAAAATTCGGTGTTGGCTTCCTGTTTCTGCGTCTGGAAAACTTCCTGCATTTCGGGGCTGTCGCTCTTCTTCATTTCCAGCTCCCAAAATGTCAGCTTCTTGTAGATTTCCATCCACTCGTTATAATCAGGATTGCTATTGAGCGCGATAAAGAGGTTGCGGAACTGTTGCTGGTAGGCGGCGGTCGTCTTCTCGGCCACGAGGCGCTTGTTGTCGAGTATCTTCTTCAGGCTGAGCAGGACCTGGTTGGGGTTCACGGGCTTAATAAGGTAATCCGATATCTGTGAGCCGATCGCCTCGTCCATGACATTCTCCGTCTCGTTCTTGGTTATCATGACCACCGGGATATGCCGGTTGACTTCCTTGATTTTCGCCAGGGTCTCCAGACCGGTGATACCCGGCATGCTTTCATCCAGCAAAACGACGTCGGGGGTATTTTCCTTGACAAAGTCGATGGCGTCAAAACCATTGGTGAGCGTGTGGACAGCGTAACCTTTATTTTCCAGGAACAGCTTCTGCGATTGTAAACTTTCTATTTCATCGTCCACCCAAAGTATCGTGGCTATCATACGATCAATCTACAATTTAAAATCGTCATGGGGAAATATAATTTACCTTTAGCCCATGCGGAAAATCATCAACGATCCCGTCTATGGGTTCATCACCATCGATCACCCGCTGATCTTTTCCATCCTCAACCATCCCTGGTTCCAACGTCTCCGCCGGATACAGCAAATGGCGCTGGCCAGCTTCGTATACCCGGGAGCGGTACACACCCGCTTCCTGCATTCCCTGGGCGCCTATCATCTCATGAGCAGCGCGCTGTCCGAGCTCCGCGCCAAGGGGGTGGACATATCTCCCGAAGAAGAGCTGGCGGCCAAAGCCGGCATCCTGCTCCACGATATCGGCCACGGTCCCTTCAGCCACGCCCTGGAGCACGTGTTGGTAGAGGATTGCAGCCACGAAAGCATTTCCAGACTGATCATGAAACGGCTGAATGAAGAATTTAACGGTTCTTTAGATTTAACCATTTTAATTTTCAATGGTCAATACCCGAAGCGTTTTTTGCACCAGCTGATTTCGGGGCAACTGGACGTGGACCGGATGGACTACCTCACCAGGGATAGCTTTTTCACGGGTGTTTCGGAAGGCGTGATCGGGTATGACCGCATTCTGAAGATGCTCACGGTACACGACGGAGACCTGATGGTGGAGGAAAAGGGCATCTACTCCATCGAAAAATTCCTGGTCGCCCGGAGGTTGATGTATTGGCAGGTTTACCTGCATAAAACCGTCCTGAGCGCGGAGCAGATGTTGGTGCGGATCCTCATGCGTGCGAAGGAGCTGGTCATGGATGGCAGGCTGTCACCGGATGGGTCGCCCCTGTACCACTTCCTGGAAGGCCCCGCCGAGATAGACCTCGACCGCTTCTGCCGGCTGGACGACTCGGACGTAGAAGGATTGCTAAAACGCTGGACAAGACACGAGGACACAGTCCTTTCAACCTTGTCCAGTTGGTTGATCGATAGAAGGTTGTTAAAGATCCGGTTGGGAAACCTCCCGACACCCGCCGGTCCGCTGGAGGAAACCCGGCGGACGGTGGCACGGAACTTGGGCATCGGGGAAAGGGAAGCCTGTTACTTCGTTTTTGACGGGACGGCCACCAACAGAACCTACGATGACCGGGACGAGAAAATCCGGGTCTTGTTTAAAAACGGCGAAGTCCGGGATATTTCCCAGGTGGATAACGCGCTTATCCATCAAACTTTAGCCAGCCCTGTAAAAAAATTCTACTTTTGCTTCCCAAGGAGCTAGGTATTGACCCTAAAGGAGTGGAAGCGGCAAATATTTTTTAAGAAAATACGTTACTTTAGAATATTAATCCCGAGGCCAGGTAAACAAGGAACTATGCAATTTTCAGCCGCGCAGATCGCGCTCATTATACAAGGTAAAATCGAGGGCAATCCTGATGCCCTGGTCGAATCGTTCGGGAAAATCGAGGAGGCAAGGGCCGGCCAGCTGACGTTCCTGGCAAATCCCAAATACGAGGACTATCTCTATACCACCGACGCTTCGGTCGTCATCATCAACGCGGCCCAGGAGCTGCGTCAGGGCGTCAAGTCCACCCTGATCAGGGTTGCCGACGCCTATTCCGCTTTCGCGACGCTCCTGGCAAAATACCAAGAGATACAGAACCAGCAGATGGTGGGCATACAGCAACCCAGCTTTATTTCGGACAAGGCGTCCCTGGGGATGCACGTTTTCGTGGGCGCGTTTTCCTATATCTCTGAAAACGCTTCCATCGGGAAAAACGTCAAAATCTACCCCCACGTATATATCGGTCCCGGGGTCATCATCGGGGACAACACCATCCTGTATCCGGGGGTTCGTATTTACCATGGCTGCAAAGTGGGGGAAAACGTCACCATCCACGCGGGGACAGTCGTCGGCGGGGACGGGTTCGGTTTTGCCCCCCAGGCCGACGGCACCTTCAAAAAGGTGCCCCAGATCGGAAATGTGGTCATAGAAGATAATGTAGAGATCGGCTCCAACGCCACCATCGACCGGGCGACCATCGGGAGCACGATCATCCGCCGGGGCGCCAAGCTCGACAATCTTATCCAGATCGCCCATAACGTGGAAATCGGCGAGAACACGGTGATTGCCGCCCAAACCGGCGTGTCCGGCTCGACCAAGGTCGGCAAGAATGTCATGATGGGCGGACAGGCCGGGGTCGTCGGTCATATCTTTATCGCCGACGGGACCCGGATCAATGCGCAAAGCGGGGTCACCAAGTCGGTCAAGACCCCCAATTCCGCGCTTTCCGGCTCCCCCGCCTTCGACTATACCAGCACCCTCCGGAGCCAGGCCATCGCCCGGAACCTGCCGGAGTTGGAGAAGCGTATCGTCGACCTGGAACTGGCGATCAAGCAGCTTCTAGCGGAAAAAGAAAGTATCTCTTGAATTCCCGGAGATTAGCCAGTTTTTCCTACTTTCGTGCCCATGGAAAGCACGAACGGGGCTAGTCAACATTTTCAACATACGATCAAAGAGAGGATTACCATTTCAGGCGTTGGAATTCATACGGGGAAATTTGTTAATATGACCCTCGTTCCTGCTGATCCGGGCCATGGAGTCGTATTCAAGAGGGTTGATTTGCCCGGTGGCCCGACCGTAAAGGCTGACTGTGACTACGTAGTGGATACGACCCGCTGCACCGCCCTGGAGCACAACGGAGCCCGGGTATCCACGGTGGAGCACCTGATGGCCGCTCTCTACGGAACCCAGGTGGATAATGTCCTTGTCGAGCTGGACGGTCCCGAAATCCCCATCCTGGACGGCAGCGCCAAGCCCTTCGTGGATGCCCTGGAGCTGGTGGGCCTGGCAAAGCAAAATGCCCCTAAGATCTGGTATACGATCGAACATAACCTTTCTTTTGTCGACGACCTTAAAAAGGTCGAAATGGTCGCCATGCCTTACCCCGAATTCAGGGTAAATGCGTTGATCGACTTTAATTCCCCCGTCCTGGGAACCCAGCACGCCGCGCTGAAGAATATCGCCGATTTCAATACCGAGATCGCGCCCTGCCGGACGTTTTCCTTTTTCCACGAGCTGGAATTCCTCTTTGAAAATAACCTGATAAAGGGTGGCGACATCAATAACGCCATCGTCGTGGTGGATCGCCCGGTCACTCCGGCTCAATTGGAAAAATTGGCCAAGGTCTTTCATCGCGACTCGATCGCCGTCAACAGCGGCGGCTACCTCAATAACCTGGAGCTCCGCTTCCCGACCGAACCGGCGCGCCACAAGCTCCTCGACGTCGTCGGCGACCTGGCGCTGGTGGGATTCCCATTCAAGGCCCACGTGATCGCCAACCGGCCCGGACACTCCTCCAACGTGGCGTTCGCCAAAAAGATCAAGGAGCACATCAAGAAAAACAAGCACAAGGCCGGCATTCCCAGCTACGACCCCAACAAACCGCCGGTCTTCGACATACACCGAATCGAAAAAATATTACCCCACCGCTACCCTTTTCTGCTGATCGACAAGGTCATAGATATGTCCCCCCAGCACGTCACCGCGATCAAGAACGTGACCTACAACGAAGCCTTTTTCCAGGGGCACTTTCCGGGCAACTGCGTAGTGCCCGGGGTGTTGCAGGTGGAAGCGCTGGCGCAGGCCGGGGGAATCCTGGCCATCCCCAAGGACAATCCGGAAGACCACTATGAAACCTACTTTCTCAAGATCGACAACTGCCGCTTCAAGCAAAAAGTTGTCCCCGGAGACACGATGATCCTTAAGATGGAGCTGACTGCCCCGATCCGTCGCGGCATTTGCGAAATGAAAGGAACCATCTATGTGGGCAACAAGGTGGTCACCGAAGCAGACCTGGTAGCACAAATTGTAAAAAGCACAAAGTAACATGATCAGCCCGTTAGCCCAAGTACACCCTAAAGCGAAAATAGGACCGAACGTCACCATCGACGCGTTTGCCGTCGTCAGCGAAAACGTGGAGATCGGGGAAGGCAGCCACATCATGTCCCACGCCATCATCATGGACGGCGCGCGGATCGGCAAGGAGTGCACGATTTTTCCGGGTGCGGTGATCAGCGCCGTACCGCAGGACCTCAAGTTCGTCGGGGAAGAAACGCTGGCCATTATCGGCGATCATACAACGATCCGGGAGTGCGTTACCATCAACCGCGGTACCGTGGACAAGTGGAAAACGGTCGTGGGCAGCCATTGTCTGCTCATGGCATACGTCCACGTCGCCCACGACTGCATCATCGGGAACCACGTCATCCTCGTTAACGGCGTCACGCTGGCCGGCCACATCACCGTCGACGACTATGCGATCATCAACGGTCTGACGGCCGTACAGCAATTCCTCCACATAGGCGCCCACTCCTATATCGGCGGCCAAAGCTCCATCCGTAAGGACGTGCCCCCCTTCGTCAAGGCCGCACGGGAACCGCTCAGCTACGCCGGGATCAACAAGATCGGCCTGGCGCGCCGGGGCTTCAGCAAAGAGGCGGTCGAGGAAATTTCCAACATCTACCACATCCTGTTCATACAGGGACATAACACCAGCACCGCGCTGAACATCATCAAGGAACGGGTCCCCGATTCCCCCATCCGAGCCAACATCATTTCCTTCATCGAGAACTCTAAAGCCGGTATCATCCGACGGTACATCAAAGAGAGCGCCGATGAAGATATCACTCTCTGATATAGGCAAACGTTATAACCGCGACTGGATTTTCCGTCGCCTCACCTACACCTTCGCCTCCGGCGTATCCTACGCCGTCACCGGCCCCAACGGGTCGGGTAAGTCGACGCTGCTGCAGATCCTGGCGGGCGTGCTCGTGCCCTCCGAGGGCGTGATTGCCTGGGCCGCCCCGTCAGCCCCCTCCGCACCGGTTGCGCCCGAAGCGTCCTTAGCCTCGTTTGCGCCCGTCGCGCCCGACCGGGTCTACGAGTCCGCCGCCCTGTCGGCCCCCTATCTCGAAGTCATCGAGGAAATGACCCTCACCGAATTCCTCGACTTCCACGCCGTTTTCAAGCCCTTCCGCCCCGGCCTCACCACCGCTTCCATCATATCCCTGCTGGGCCTCGACTCCGCCGCCCACAAACAAATCGTGAACTTTTCCTCCGGCATGAAGCAACGCGTCAAGCTCGCGCAAGCTATCTGCTCCGATACGCCCCTGCTCCTGCTCGACGAGCCCTGCACCAACTTCGACGCCGCCGGTTTCGAACTCTACCGTTCGTTGATCGCTACCCACGGTTTGGGTCGCACGATCATCGTCTCGTCCAACGACCCCGCGGAATACGACTTCTGCGATCACGTCCTCTCCATCTCCGATTTCAAGCTCCCCGCCTCCAGGTCCTAGCGCGGCCCGCCGCCAGCCCGGTTGCCGGCCCATGCCGCCCCCGCCCTAAGCGCATAGGCCTCGAGGAGTGGGGTGGGATGCCTCTATTACCCCGTTTTGCTTTGAAT
>NZ_DATJIY010000228.1:0-5764 GCF_035492835.1 Dinghuibacter sp. | reverse complement strand
CTCGGCAGAGGGGCAGGGCGGCTGGAGCGGTAACGAGGATGCGCCATCCGGCCATGGACCGGTTTACTGGGTGGTGATTGGCTTGTTGCTGGGTATTGCGGGGAGCAGTATTTTCTTTATGGCGCTCGGCGGTCGCAGGCGTCGCTAATTTCGGCCCATGCGAACGATGCTTGTACTCACCCTCCTCTTAAGCGTAGCCGCCACGCGCGCGCAATCCAGCGTAGACACCCTTCTTTCCCGGATGACGCTCGAGGAAAAAATCGGGCAAATGACCCAGGTCACTATCGACGTCGTGCTCAGGCCGGGGACGTTTACGATAGGGGTCGGCGGGGAAGCGGTCGATTTTACCTATCAATCCTCCCGTCCGGCGAGGTCTTCGGGTGGCAGGTTGTAGAGCGGGGTCCAGCTTTTCAGCCGTTCGGCCGCCTCCGGGTCGTGGGAGGGGAGCACGATCAGGTTTTCGTGCCGGGCAAAGGCCTTGATACGTTCGTAGGTGTCGTGCGCCTGGCGGTAACTGGCGTTGGCGCCGGTATATTTTTCGCGGATCAGTTGATCCTGGCTATAACAGATGTCGCCGGCGAAGAGGACGGGGCCGGCGTCGGTTTTGACCAGGACGGAAGCGTGACCCCACGTGTGGCCGGGCGTATGGACCAGCAGGAGGTCTTCTTCCCCGGTCAGCGCGTAGGTCCGCTCAAACATTTCGTAGGGACAATCGAGGGGCACCGGGACGGGATGGAAGTCGGGTGGCCACAGGTGCTTGAGCGTGCCGTGGGGCTTTTTCCATTCCAGGTCGTTCAGGATGACCCGGGTCGCGGGGAAATGCTTCAGCCCGTCGGTATGGTCGAAGTGGAGGTGCGTAAGGACGACGGTTTTGACCTGGCTCGTGGGGATGCCGAGGGCGCCTAGCTGGGCGTCGATTTCGTCTTCGCGTCGGACGTCGAATTTGAACTGGGAACGGTCGAACCAGCGGACGATCCAGCCGGAAGACTGGAAATACCGGGGGTCCATGACGGAGGCCACTTCGCCGGTATCGATCAGGAAGACGCCGTCGGGGTGCTCGATGGCCATCACCCATATGGGCAGCCACCCGGTAAACCGGTTGTCGAAAACAAAGTCCAAAAAAGCGCGCAGACCCCGTCCCCTGGCTTCGCGGTAGCGTCGTTTTACCGAGACGACCCCCGTGGAAATCAGGTGGATGCGGAGGGGCCGGCCCCGGGTCGTCAGTTCCATCGTTACGGGTTGATACATGGCCGTTTTAAGATACATATTTCGCTTATATTTATCGCATAATCCTCGCTAACACCCATGACGCCAACGGTAAGCATTCAACATCTCTTCAAGAGCTACGGCGACAAGGCCGTACTGAACGACATATCACTGGACGTATTCCCCGGCCAGATCATCGGCTATATCGGGCCCAACGGCGCCGGTAAGTCCACGACCGTAAAGATCCTGACCGGGTTGATCCCGGATTTCGAGGGGTCCGTGACGATAAACGGGCTGGACCTCCGCGAGCACCCCCTGGAGATAAAGCGGATGATCGGTTACATACCGGAGAACGCCGAGATCTACGACGTCCTTACGCCCATGGAGTATCTGCAGTTCATCGGGCGGTTGTACGACCTCTCGGCGGATACGGTGCGGGAGCGGGCCGAACAAATGCTGGCCGCCTTCGGGCTGAAGGACGTGCTGGATCAGCGCATGGATACGTTTTCCAAGGGGATGAAACAAAAGGTGCTGATCACCTCCGGTCTGCTCCACAACCCATCGCTGATCGTCCTGGACGAGCCCCTGTCGGGGCTGGACGCCAACGCGGTGATCGTCATGAAGGAGATCATGAGCCGGCTGGCACGGGAAGGGAAAACGCTTTTTTACTGCTCGCACATGATGGACGTGGTGGAAAAGGTCTCGGACCGGATCATGCTCATCAACCGGGGACGGATCATCGCCGACGGCGCTTTCGAAGAGCTCCGCAAAAACAGCGGCGACAGCCTGGAAAAGATCTTCGCCCAGCTGACGGGGGAAACCAACCTGGAGGGCGAGGCCGACAAGTTCGTAAACGCTTTTGAATCCTAAACGCCGGTTATGAACAAGCTGATCCTCCGCCTGGTCATGGCGTTCAAAGGACTCTACCGCGGCATGGGCGTAGATGCGGGGCAACTCGAGGCCATCCTCCAGGTAAAGCTCACCATGGACGACCGGCGGCCACGGAACGTATTCGGGCGCAACCAACCCCAGCGGAAAAAGGTGATCAGGAACGCCACGCTCGGGACGGTGATCACGTCGCTGGTGCTGGGGTGCGTCTACCTGTACTTTTTCTTCCTCAGCCAGGACTACCTGACCGCGTTCACGCTTTATTTCCTGATGTTCATGGTGATGCTGTCGATCACCCTGATCTCGGATTTTACCGACGTGCTGATCGACGTGAAGGACAATTATATCATCCTGCCCAGACCGGTCAACGCCCGGACGATCCTGATGGCCAGGCTCCTGCACATCCTCATCCACCTGTGCCGGATCGTCGTGCCGATGATGCTGCCGGGTCTCGTCTATGTGTCGATCCAGACGGGCGTGCCGGGCGCGTTGCTGTTCTGCCTGGATGTGGCGCTGGCCACGCTGGTTTGTATATTCGCCATCAACGCCGTATACCTGGTAATCCTGCGGGTGACGACCGTGGAGCGTTTCAAGGACATCATCGGGGTGGTGCAAATCCTGTTTTCGATCCTGGTCTTCGCGACCTACTACCTGGGACCCCGGCTGGCCGCCAACCTGGTCCTGGCCAAGTCCAGCATCATAGGACATCCCTGGTTCTACCCCGCGCCACCGCTCTGGCTGGCGGCCTTGTGGGAGGTGCTCCGGCACCCCGCCGGGCAAATACCGCTGTTGTACATGCTGGCCGCCGCGGGGGCGATTTTGCCTCCCCTTTGTATATGGGTTGTGATCCGTTTTCTCGCCCCCAGCTTCGACCGTAAGCTGGGCGGGCTGGGTTCCGGTGGGTCGGGGGCGGCGCCGTCGAAGGGCCGGTCTGTTAGGCGGGGGGCGTCTTACCGTTCGGTCTCCCACTGGGTTACCCGGGGTAACACGGAAAGCACCGGCTTCGACATCGCCTGGTTGTTGTCGGGCCGCAGCCGGGACTTCAAGCTCAAGGTCTATCCTTCCTTCGCATACGTGCTGGTGTACTTTTTTTATTATGTTTTCATCGGCAAGGACAAGGTCTCCATTGCGGACAAATGGAACCACCTGAACGAAACGCATATGTACATCCTGCTGATCTACTTCAGCAGCTTTGCGATGATCTCGGCCATTTCCAACCTGGTGTATTCCGATAAATACAAGGCTTCCTGGGTCTATTACGTGAGCCCGGTCAAGGTCCCCGGGGAAATCCTGGTGGGTGCGGTAAAGGCCATGCTGGTAAAGTATTTCATCCCGTTCTACGCGATGGTGTCCATCCTGGCTTTCTACATCTGGGGCATCGGCGTGTTGCCGGACCTGGTGCTGGGCCTGGTCAACGTCACCTGGTTTGGACTCCTGATGGGGTTTATGCGTCTGAAGAAATTCCCCTTTTCCGCCACGCCGAACATCCAGGCAGGGTCGGGTCGCTTTATACAGGGGCTGCTGATCATCGCGGTGCCCGGGCTCGTGGGGTTCGGTCACTACCTCATCCGTTCCACCCTGCCGTCGATCTCGACGTGGCTGATCTGGCTGTTTACGGTGCTGTCGGTCATCCTGGCATGGTTGATCTACGGCCGGTACCGGGAAGTGAGCTGGGCGGAACTGGAAAAGGCTTCCGCGGAATTTTAACGTACCCCGCCAAACCACAGGGCGCCCGGATTCGTTTTATATTGGTAACTTATCAACAGATTTGGGAGTTTTTGGTAAAATAGCGGGTTGGGCCTGTGTTGGTTGCTGCTGGTGGGGGATGGCGTCCGCATCTGCTTCTGTGCGGTCTGTGTACGCTGTGGGCTCGCTACGGGATACCGTGCCCGGGGTACAGGATACGGTCCCGGAGCACCGCCCTTCGTGGTTGCGGCGCAACATGGAGGCTTTCAAAAACAAGCGCTACCGGGATTCCGTCCTGGCCCAGCTTTCCCGTGAGAACGCCGCGCCCCCTACCGAAAGCGACAGCGCCATCCAAAAAAGCGAACAGGTCTTTTTGAGGTTCAATGGCAAGGTTATCCGCCGCGTTTATTTCCGCCGGGTCCAGGTCTTCGGTCCCAACAACATCTACGATACGACCTTCCAAAGCTCCAACAAGCTGCTCAAGGCCGCCAACGACATGCACTTCGATTCGCGGCAGTGGGTCATCCGGCAGTCCACCTTTTTCCGGAAGGGAGACACGGTCAACGCCTACGAGTTCGCCGATAACGAACGCTACCTGCGTAACCTGCCCTTTATCCAGGACGCGCGCATCTACCTGACCAACGCCTCCAGCAATTCGGATTCCGTGGACGTGAACGTCGTTACCAAAGACGTCTTCGAGTATGGGGGTGACATGAGCGAGCTCAGCACCGCCAACGCGAAGCTCGACATCTACAACAACGACCTTTTCGGCGGCGGTCAGTCGCTGACGCTGGGCTTTCTTTGGGATAAGACAATGACGCCCACCACGTATTCACAGGTGCAATACACCAAAAGCAATATGGGGGGGACGTTTATAGACGGGTCGGTCGGGTATACCTTTTTGAACAACAATAGCCCCCTGGATACCAATAATTACGAGGGGTCTTATTATATCAGCCTGAATCGCCCCCTGTACCGGAGCGTGACGCCGGTGATCGGCGGTATATCGCTGGCCAGGAACCATTCGATCAACATACACCACCTGGACGACAGCTTGTACCGGGACTATAAATACAACATCGTCGATGCCTGGGTGGGGTACAATTGCCGGCCCGGCCAGCACCGCAACAACGGTTCCGAAGAGACGGGACCGAGCCTGGCGGTCTTGTTGAGACACTACAACCTGTTTTTTACCGATTATCCGACGCCTGCGTTGTACAAGACCGACCCGGTATACAATAACCGGCGGTACCTGCTCGGGGAATTCGCCTTGTATCGGCAGGACTTTTTCAAGTCGCACTACTTCTTCGGTTTCGGGCGCACCGAGGACATCCCCCTGGGGTATACCATCGGCCTCTACGGGGGGGAAGAAACCTGGGTCCAGCGCCAGCGGGAATATACGGGCATCAACCTGACCAAGTACTGGGTGACCCCGCTCAAAGGCTTGCTGAACACCACGTTTGGCATCAGCAGTTTCTGGCACCCCGGCACGGGGTCCGAAGACGCGGTGATCCATGGTGAGATCGACTATTATAGCCGCCTCGTAAACTTTTCCTGGAGCCGCTTCCGCCAGTTCGTGACCTTCGACTACCTGGATTGTCCCAACCCTTACTTCTATAAGCCCCTCAACATAAACGGCCAGTTTGGCATATACGGTATCCGCAACACCTTCATCAACGGCTATGAGCGCCTGAACGTGCGCGCGCAGTCGAATTTCTATACGCCGCTGAAGGTTTACGGGTTCAAGTTCAATTTCCAGGCGTCCATCCAGACATCCCAGCTGGCTTACCGCAACGAGGACCTGTTTGGGAATAAATTGTACGCCGGTTTCGGGCTCGCCTGCGAAGTCCGCAACGAGAACCTCACGTTCAATACGCTGCGCATCGATGGGAATTACTATCCGTATGTGCCGCCGGGGATGAGGGGGCATTTCTTTGCGGAGATTACTACCGTGTCGGATTTCCGGTTCAACATCTTTGCGTTG
>NZ_DATJIY010000227.1:0-12434 GCF_035492835.1 Dinghuibacter sp. | reverse complement strand
TTAAGGTATCCAGCGGAAGCCAACTGCTGCCTTGGGTTTGGGGAGCCGCCTTATAAAGCGTGGTGGTGAACATCGACTTCCAGCCCAGCATCAGGCCGGTCAGTGAAATCAACAGGAAGAAGACAAATAATAGCGAGCCGACGCGGCGGTGCCAAACGCGGGAGGTAAATAGCAGGGAAGGGGCCATGGGGCAAAAGTATCCCTTTCAGTAGTCTGTTTTTGCGAGTTTTCGATTTGATAACATCGGGTACAGGAAGTCTACAGAATTTCGAGGGCGCCGAGGAGTTGTAGGGATTTTTATTGAGGTTGCGCCAGTGTGGAGTGGATTTTTTTGACCGTGGAAAGAGGGACACCTACGAGGCCGGCGATTTTCTTGTCGGAGAAGTCGGTAGCTTTTAACAGGATTTGGACGGCTTCGAGGCGACCGAGTTTCTTACCCTCCTCGAGGGCCTCTCCGGATTTGATTTCTATAAGTTGCTCGAGGATTCCCATGGTATTCTTTTTGCCGGTTATAACATCCATCTGTTCCATAAAAATACGATTTGTTTCTGGCATCTTAAATGCGACATAATTGTTTAAAAATCTTAAAATGGCGGCGGCCTTTTTATCACCATATACTGTCAGTTTTTCATTTACCAATCGTACGATTTTCAGCTTATTTTCCAATAGTATCTTGTCCCAATCCGCATCAGATCCTGGCGAACGCAACAGTATTTCTTTGGCTACCAACAATACAGCGGCAAATGGATTCGTGCTTGCCGTCAATTCGCTGTCGCTGTAATTACTGATTGCCAAAGTCTTATACTCATAACGCATCGTCGTCCAAAGGCAGCGTGCCTCATATTCCTGAGGCAGGCCGCCAGATCCACGACCGGTGAATACAGCAATGGCGGCGACAGGATGTTTGTAACGGTCGGTCAAACGGTAATAATATTCAAACATCCGGCCGGCGAAGTCACCTTTATTTTGGCCCTGCACCTCCACGTGCAACAGCATCCAGCGCTCGGCCCCATCTCTTTGATACACTTTCACCAACTTATCCACCACACGCGTTCCTGGTGGCTTTTCGGGTTCGGGATATAATTCGGCGAGCTCTTTATCGAGGAACTGGTATTCGCGGGTCAGGTCAAGATCGTCGCCTATGTTGGGGTCGACGAATAGGAGAAGGTCCTCTACCACTTCTTCGATCATCCCCTTCCAGAGAAGGTACACACTGCCAGTAGAGAGGGGAAATTTTGAAGGCATTTTGTTAGGAGTGTAAACTAAATTCTTCCGGTTCCATGAAAAGTACTTACGAATCGTATGGAAGAACTGGCGATTTGGGCGAAAGTCGGTAAATTGGTGATTATGTCGACACCTACACTATACGAATGGGCCGGAGGCGAAGGGGCTTTTCAGCAGTTGTTCCGCCGGTTTTATGACAAGGTCTTGCGGGATGAATTGCTGGGGCCGGTATTCAGGAATATGTCGCCGGATCATCCGAGGCATGTGGCACACTTTGTGGCGGAGGTGTTTGGGGGACCCAAGAGGTATACGGGGGAGGATGGGGGGAACCACGCCATTATGATCGGGCATCATATAGGGAAGATGCTGGACGAGCAGAAGCGAAAGCGGTGGATGCAGATGCTGCTGGAGACGGCGGACGAGATGGGGATGCCGGCCGACCCGGAATTCCGGTCGTCGATGGTGGGGTATCTGGAATGGGGGACGCGGATCGCGGTGCTCAATTCACAGTTGAAGGAGAATCCGATCGATGATACGGCGCCGATGCCGGCGTGGGGATGGGGGGAAACGAAGGGGCCGTATCAGCCTTCGGGGGACGCTGGGACAGCGGCGGGCGGCCCTGGGGCGGCAACGGGGGGCGCCGGGGCACCGGCTGCGGGTAGTTAGGGATTTATCGATATATTGCGCACGCAAAAACCCAAATCCGTCCCATGAAAAAAATGTCTTGCTGGCTCACTGCCATCTGTTTAATGCTGTATGCCGCTCACGCGGGAACCCCGAAGAGAAGCGCCGCGATGGTTGTTGCGGGCGCGCCGACCGATCCGAAAGCAAAGGCTGTTTTGAAGGTCATTGGTGTGGCCTATTCTTGTTGGAACACCTCCAATGGGATGTACTTTGCCCCGGGGGACTTTGTTGTGGACTCCACGGGGAAGATCACGGCACAGCGGTTTTGTAATCCGCCAGGTTATAGCGACCGGTACCTGACCATCCAGCTGAGGTGGAAGGGCGACCTCATAACCGGCGCCGTGCTCACCGGCCAGGGTGGGCAGCTGCCCATAACCCTGACGTGGGACAAGAGTCCGCGGGTGACGGGCGTCAAGATCGGGTACCTGATGAATTTCGACTGGAATGTCAACTATGATGACACCGGCGCGATCGCGGGCTTTGCCGCCCGGCAGCTCGTGAACAACGAGAAACAATTCGTTTGGACCGTCGATTGGACGGGAGACCGGGTCGTCAAACAAACGGCCTACGAGAACAAGGGCAAAAAGACCTGGATCAGGGCCGTGGTCGACCGGATCTATACCGACACCTCGGTCATTACGGACCAGTACGTCTATGGCACCGACAAGTCCAATACCCCCAAGAACATCGTATCCAGGGGACACGGGGAGTATATGAAGCCGGCCGCGCATTCCTACACGGTTATCCCCGCCCCCGGACAAAATCAGACCAGTATTTTCAACGACAAGGACCAGAAAATCGAATACCGAATGGTCACGGGCAACGGGATCAACCGGACACTCTATACCTACAAGGATGACAAGCTGTTCCGGGAGATCAACACAACGACCAACCTGCAAGGGGATTTCGCGTCCAGGGAAATCCACGTCTACTTCACGATAGACGCGCCGGCGTCGGCGCCCGATTGGGAAAAGACGATCGGGCTCTACCATTTCGACAAGACCGGGGACCTGACTTATGAGGCGCGGGACGGGAAGTACCGGCGGAAGGTCAATGGGGTTTGGACGGACTGGGCGTTTTTGGCGTATTAGACGCGCGCGGGGCGGTGGTATGAAAATTCTTTTTTTACCTTCATAAAAAATACCGCATGAAGAAGTTCATTGCCCTGATCGAGTGGAAGCAAGGGGGAGCCCATCGATGGAGGAGGCAAGGATGAAGATGGAGAGTTTTCCGTATTATGGGTTGGGATTTCATCGATATCGATATAGAGGAGTTGACGTTGGAGGATGTTTTCAACTTGCACAAATAATGTCACTGGAGGGCGGACAATTTCTTCCGCGTATCCGGCGTCTCTTTAAGCTTCAGGGATTTCTTGTACTGCACGGCGGCTTTGGCCTTATCCCCTTCGGCTGCGTAGAGGTCGCCGAGCGCATCGTAAACGACGGGGCTTTGGGGATAATTTGAGGCGTTCATCAAGAACATATCCCCGGCTTTTCGGAACGCGTTTTTGCGCAGCACAAAACGGCCCAGGCCGTCTACCATGGCTTCCGGGGGGAGCGCGTTCAACCCATATTTGGCGCTGACGACCTGGAAGTGTTTTTTCAGGAAGGCGGCCAGCTGGAAGGTCGAATCGGTGAAGTAGGCGTCCTGGAACTGGAGGGGGTAATCCTTGAAAATAAAGCGCAGGGCGTCGTAGGTGGCCATCAGGGGAACGGAGGCGTGCGTTTCGGCGTCGTAATATTTGAAGACGGCGTCCGGACCGCTGATATATCTGCTGAGTTGCAATATGGAGCGGGGGTGAAGGGTGCCCGTCGTCGTGTCCTGCTGGAGCGTCGTCGTGTCCAGGCCGGGCGGCTGGGTGTGGGCCATGGCTAAAAATAGGGCGGAGCCGCCGATGTTTTTTTGATTGGATTCGTGGAGCAGGCGCTGCTGGTCCCACCACATGCTGGGGTCGATCGCTATAAAGTCGCGGAACAGCCCCGGGTGGTGTACCACGGTGTTTATAACCAGCAGGCCACCGAGGGAATGACCGATCAGGACGCGGCACAAGGTGGTTGGATACAAGGAGTCGATGTGGGGGATGAGCTCCTTTTCGAGAAACGCGGTGAAGGCCTCGCCACCGCCGGAATGCCGGGCCATATCGTCATCGATCCACAGACCGCTGGTCACCTTTGTCGGGGTGAGGTCCCTTCTGCGATCGGTATTGGGTATCCCTACCACGATGAGCTCGGGCAAAAAGCGGTTGTCATAGACTTCGCTGAGGTAGCCAATCATGCCGACAACGGTGGTGAAGTTGTTTTCGGCGTCCAGCAGGTAGACGACGGGATATTTTTTTTGAGGATCGAACCGGGCGGGGAGGTGCACCCATATGGCCCGGTCCTCGTTCAGGATTTTTGAATGGAGCGTGTCGGCGGCGCCAGTGGTGAACTGGGCGAATGCCGACAGGGATGTCAAGAGGCTGACGAGCAGAAGTAGTGATCGCATGACTATATAGTCAAGTGAGGTCCCGGAATGTTGCACGACCCAGGGGTCTTTAATTCTTATTCTATACTTTTCATATTCTGGGTCACGCGGGGCGGGGCTTCCAGTTTGTACCAATCTTTGGCGTGTGGCTTCAGAAGACTATCGGCTTCGGACGGTCCCCAGGTGCCGGCGGGGTAGAAACGAAGCTGTTTGGAAGGGCTGGCCTTCCAGGCGTCGAGAATGGGCATCACGACCTTCCACGCGGCCTCGATCTGGTCGGTCCGCATAAACGAAGTGGCGTCGCCCTCCAGGACGTCGAGCAGCAGCGTCTCATAGGCCTCGGGGAGGGACTGGGAATAGTTATCCGTATACATGAAATTCATCTTGACCGGGACGAGCTGCATATGGAGACCCGGGACCTTGCTTTCAAACACGAGACCGATCTCCAGTTCAGGCTGGATGCTGATCACGAGCCGGTTAGGGACGTTGTTGTCCTTGAAGATCGCGTTCGGGCTCTCTTTGAACTGGACCATGATCACCGATGACTGGCGGGGCATTGATTTGCCGGTGCGGAGGAAGAACGGCACCCCTTTCCAGCGGCTGTTGTCGATAAAAAGCCGGGCGGCGACGAACGTTTCGGTATTCGATTCGGGGGATACGTTGGGCTCCTCACGGTAGGCGACGCGTTGTTCCCCCTGGACTTCGCCCTGGGTATATTGACCGCGGACGACGTTTGTAAAGACCTCCTTGTCGGTCATCATCCGGATATTCTTTAGGACCTTTACCTTGCTGTCGCGGATAGCCTCTGCTTCGTAGGCCTTGGGGCAGTCCATCGCTATGATGCAAAGCAACTGCAGGAGGTGGTTCTGGATCATGTCCCGCAGGGCGCCGCTGGTGTCATAATAACCGCCGCGTTTTCCGACGCTGACCTCTTCGGCGACGCTGATCTCGACGTGATCGATAAAATCCTTGTTCCACAGGGGGTCGAAGATGTGGTTCGCAAAGCGGAACGCCAGGATGTTCTGGACCATTTCCTTGCCGAGGTAGTGGTCGATATGGAAGATCTGTTTTTCCTGGAAACGGCTGGACAGGTAGCGATTCAGCTTTCTCGCGGAGGCAAGATCGGTGCCGAAGGGCTTTTCGACGACGACCCGGTGATGGGTATCGATGGTGCAGAGCTTGTTCTTGCACAGCTCGTCGGAGATGACCTCGATGAACCGCGGGGCGACCGCGAAATAAAACATCCGTATACCCCTTCCCTGTTCGAATTCCTTGATCTTGCTCCGGAGGGTCGTGTAGGTGACGTCCTGTTGAAAGTCGCCCTGAATATATTGGACCCTTTTTGCGAATCCGGCCCAGGTATTGGGGCCGGCCTTGCCGCTGCGGCTGAACTCGTTGACGCCTTTGAGCATCTCGTCCCGGTATTCCTGCTCCCCGATCGTGACGAAGTCCACGCAAAAAATGGCGAACTTTTCCGGAAGGTGCCCGTCGAGGTAAAGGTTGTAGAGTGCGGGGATCAATTTACGCTGGGTGAGGTCGCCGCGGGCGCCGAAGATTGTGATGGCGGCGGATTCGGGGTGTTTGGGGGTGGGCATAGTGTTTTATATTATCTTCTTATCTTCGATTGTATGAGATTGTTCGCTTTTGTTTTTTTGGCTTTTCCCTGTTTTTGCTTTTCGCAATCCTGGGCGCCGCGGCAGGCCAGGCTTATGACACGCTGGGCAAAGGACGTTCGGCCGGACCGGGTGCTACCCGAATATCCCCGCCCGCAGTTCGAACGGTCGCAGTGGATGAACCTGAACGGCCTCTGGCAATACCAGCCCGGTAAAGATAACGAAGAAGTCCCTTCCGGAAAGCTGTCCCAAACTATCCTCGTCCCCTTTCCGGTAGAGTCCGCGCTCTCCGGGGTAATGGAGCAACACGGCCGCCTGTGGTACCGGCGCACGTTCGTCGTGCCGGCGGCCTGGAAGGGACAGCGGCTCCTGCTCCACTTCGGGGCCGTGGACTATGAATCCGAAGTGTGGGTCAACGGTAAGCGTCAGGGTCTGCACACCGGTGGCTACGACCCTTTCACCTATGACATCACCGACGCCCTGACCGGGAGCGGTCCCCAGGAGATTACGGTGCGGGTATACGACCCGACCGATAACGGGGGACAACCCCGGGGAAAACAGACGCTTCATCCGCAAGGGATCATGTATACGTCGACGACGGGGATTTGGCAGACGGTTTGGGTGGAGCCGGTGCCGGCGGTGCATATTTCTGATTTCAGGGTGACCCCGGATGTCGATCGGGGTCTCGTTCGGGTTATCGTTTCTGGCAGTGCGCCTGGCCCGGTGACGGTCGTCGTGCGGGATGGGGCGCGGGTGGTGCGGGCGGTTACGGCTTTGTCGGACGCCCCGATCGAGGTCCCGATACCTTCTGCGAAGTTATGGTCGCCGGACTCGCCGTTCTTGTATGGATTGGAGCTGCAGCTCTCCTCCGATACGGTGCACAGCTATTTTGGGATGCGTAAGATTTCAATTGGCTCCGACGGTGGCTACAAGAAACTATATTTGAACAATAAGTTTTTATTTGAATTGGGTCCGCTGGACCAGGGTTTCTGGCCGGACGGGATCTATACGGCCCCCACCGACGAAGCGATCCGGAACGACATCCAAAAGATCAAGGACTATGGGTTCAACATGGTCCGCAAACACATCAAGGTCGAGCCGTATCGCTGGTACTACTGGGCGGACAAGTTGGGGCTGCTGGTGTGGCAGGACATGCCGTCACCCAACTCCTATACCGAGCACACGCCGCCGGTGGATACGGCCGCTTTTGCTTCTGAGCTTCGCCGCATGGTTCAAACGCATTGGAATACGCCCTCCATCGTCACCTGGGTAATCTTTAACGAAGCCCAGGGCCAGCACAATACCGCCGGTTTGGTTTCTATGGTCCGCGGTCTGGATTCCACCCGGTTGATCAACCAGGCCAGCGGGGGGAACCATTTTGGGGTCGGCGACTTCCTGGACATCCACAGCTATCCGGCCCCCGGCGTACCGAAGAGCCATTCCCAGGTCCTGGCCTGCGGTGAATACGGGGGCATAGGGTATATCGTGCCCGGGCATACGTGGGCCACGGGGCCGACGTACATCATGATGGATAGCGTGGCCGCCTATACGTCGCTCTATGATGACTTTGCCAACGACCTGGTGATCTTTAAAACCAACAACGGGTTGAGCGCCGCGGTCTATACGGAGACGACCGACGTGGAGGTGGAGCTCAACGGGCTCATGACTTACGACCGGATACCCAAGGCGCCGATTGCTGCGTTCAGGGCCTCAAATTATAAGGTCATCCACTTCAAGCACTATATCCATTCCGTGTTGCCGTCCTCGTCGGATTCACCGCGCGTGTGGCGGTATACCTTTACCCCGCCGGCGGCCGACTGGTCTTCATTAGCGTTCAATGATGCGGCCTGGAAGTCCGGGTTAGCGGGTTTTGGCACTGAAGGGACGCCGGGGGCTGTTGTCAGGACGGTGTGGGATGGGAAGGATATATGGATCAGGCAGACGTTCTCCCTGGGGCGGTCTCCGTCGGGCGGGTATCCGCTGGGGTTGTCTCCATCGGACCTGGAAAACCTGGTGTTGAATCTGCACCATGACGACGAGTGCGAGGTGTACCTCAACGGGGTGCTGGCGGCGAAGCTGGGGGGCTGGACGAGCGCTTACTCGGTTTTTCCTGTTTACCCGGCCGCGAAGAAAGCCCTGCGGTTGCGGGGGCCCAACGTTATAGCGATACATTGTCACCAGGATCGGGGAGGGCAGTATATCGATGCGGGGCTCAGTGTATTGTCCGCAACGAGGTAGATCTTCTACACTTTTTTCGGTTTTTGCGTTGAAAGCCCTGCCCGGGCGTTACCTGAGTCTTGCCCGGCGCCCTGGAAAATATGGTCCGTGAATTGCACTTTATCCTCGAAAACAGAGGATATGGAGCTGAAAACCGTGCTTTTGATAGAAGATGAATCCGATACCTACTTTCTCATCAATGGCTTTTTGCGGAACCCTGGGGTCGAGGTTTACCATGCCGGCAGTATAGCGGAGGCAAAATATTTCCTCGACAGGAAGACGCCGTCGCTGGTGCTGCTCGATAACCGGTTGCCCGACGGCCATGGGATGCACTTCATCGACCAACTGCGGCATCAACATCCGGAGGCGAAAATCATCGTCATGTCGGGGGTGGATGTCGGGGCACGTGAATTCGCCCTGGAGTCGGGCGCGGATGCTTTTATCCGAAAGCCATTCTCAAAGGAGACGCTACTTGGTACCGTGGGGTATTTACTTAAGGCGACGGTCGCCTGCTAGCGCAATGACCTGAAAGAATCGCGGATTTCCTCACAAAAGAGCTGCGGCTGCTCCCAAGCCGCAAAGTGGCCGCCCTTCGAAAGCTTTTTATAGTGTATGAGGTGCGGGAATGCCTTTTCAGCCCAAGTCTGCGGCACCTGGTATATCTCGTCCGGAAACGCGCTCACGGCTACCGGTATCGTAACATGCTTTATGTCGAAAAAGGCGAGCTTGTTTTCCCAATAAAGCCGGGCCGAAGAAATGGCCGTTCCCGTCAACCAGTAGAGCGTGATATTGTCGAGGACATCGTCCTTGGAAAGACCCTCGGTCTTCCCGTCAAAGACCCGGGTGATCAGCTCCGTACTACGGATGTCGTGGTCCATCATCCAGGCCGCCAGGCCAACGGGCGAATCCTGTAGCCCATATAAGGTTTGCGGACGATTCGTCATCTCCTGGGCGTATCCCAGGCCATGCTTCCAGAAATCGTCCAACTGTTGCCAGGCGTGCTTTTCGTCGGGCGTCGACAACCCGTCCAGGGCGGGACCGCCCGTCGCGAGTGCCTTCGAGACCTCCGGAGGAAGCGTGGCCGCCATATTCGTGTGGATACCCAGCAACTCCGGTGGGGCAATCAACGCCATTTGCTCCGTGACCGCGTCACCCCAGTCCCCGCCCTGTGCCACGTATTTTTTATACCCAAGCCGCTTCATCAACCCGATCCAGGCGTGCGCGACCTTTACGGGATCCCAACCCGTCCCGGTCGGCTTCCCGGAGAACCCATGCCCCGGCAGCGACGGGATGACGACGTCGAAGGCATCTTCCGCCCGTCCGCCGTACGCTTCCGGGTCGGTCAGCGGCCCGATGACCTTGAGCTGCTCGATGATCGACCCCGGCCAGCCATGCGTGATAATGATGGGTAAGGCGTTTTTGTTCTTCGACCGCACGTGGATAAAGTGGATATCGACGCCATCGATATTCGTAATGAATTGCGGGTAGCTGTTGAGCTTTGCTTCGCACTTACGCCAGTCGTACGTTGTCGCCCAGTAGTGAGCGAGCGACTTCATCGTCTCCAGCTTCAACCCCTGTGAAAGATCGCCGACCGTTTCCTGGTCCGGCCAATTCGTCGCGAGGACCCGCCGGCGAAGATCGGCGAGCGCTTCATCGCTGAAGTGCACCTTGAAGGGGCGAATGTCGTTGTTGTTGTTGGCGGGGGCCTGTTGGGCGTTGGTGGTGGCGCCAAGGATGGCAACCGCGCCGGTGAGGATGGCTTTTTTCATAAATAGGTTATTAAAGCAACGTTGAACTCTAATATAGAGTGTGAAGAAATAGGGGGTGTAGCTGTAGGCGACCAGTGCCGCGTTTTTATATGGCGGAAATGGCCTGGCTTTTGCGCGAATTCTGTAAACTTGCTATATGACGACCGAAAACCATAAAAAAGATCCCGCCTCAAAGGCGCACGAGCTGGCCGAGCGCGACATGGCCAAAGACCCGGACATGAGCCCGGATTCTTCGGAAGACCTCGACGAAGGGGAGCTGGCCCGGCGGGACAACTCGGATGAAGAGGCCGTAGAAGCCGTAGATAAGACGCGACCGCGACACACGCCCAGCGATCCGCGGGCGCGGGAAGAGGAGAAGCTTAAAAAACATAAGCATCACGGGAGCGAAGGGAACGAGGGGGAAGTGAGGTGAGGTGGAGAAAACCCGCATTCGTCATTTCCCGACAACTTTCTTTCGGTGTACAACTCCCCAATCTGAAAGATTGGTGATGATGGTTTGTAGCGTATTGCCATGTTCCGTAAGCTCATACTGAACCGTTATGGGGTGAGTATCCAAAATGGTTCGTTTTATCAGCTGGTTTATTTCCAATTCCTTTAATTCCTTGCTCAACATCCTGTTGGAAATCCCTTCTACATCATTCAAGATATCGGAAAACCGTCTTTTACCGTAGCAGCAAATAGACGAGATAATAGAAATCTTCCATTTCCCATTCAGAACGTCCATTGAATCCTGAACGGCTTTCATCCTTTTCATTTGTTCCTGCTGGAACTCTTCGATTTTACACCCCATAATGTTACTTGGTTACACCTATGTTACTGTTATTTTTCAGTACAAAGTTACTAAAGATAACTGTAGTGGTCTAGCTTTGTTGCTCAATCTTTAAAAAAGGGATGATGAGTAAGTTAAAAAACAAAGTAGCAGTTATTACCGGTGGCAATAGTGGGATTGGGTTTGGCATTGCCCGGGAATTTAAGAAGGAAGGCGCTAAAGGAGGCATTGTCGGCAGAAATCAGGAAACTTTAGATAGTTCAGTAGCTCAGCTTGGGGATGATTTTATAGCCATAAATGCCGATGTAACCAACCTTGCCGACCTGGAAAGGGTGTTTAAAGACACATCTGAAAAATTTGGTAAAATAGACGTGATTGTTGCCAACGCGGGTGGCGGAGCCGTAGGAACCGTGGCGACTATTGGCGAAGCCGACTATGACAAGACAATGGATTTAAACCTAAAAAGCGTCTATTTCACTGTTCAGAAAGGATTGCCCTATATGAACGATGGCGGCTCTATTATTCTTATCGGGTCAAATGCCGCCCATCGGGCATACGCGAATTTTACGCTTTATGGCGCTTCAAAAGCAGCCGTTATCTATTTGGCAAAAGGGTTTTCAAGCGACCTTTTAGATAGGAAAATCAGGGTAAATGTAATAACACCGGGCACAACAGATACGCCGGCATTTGAAAAGTTTGTTCCCGCGGAACAAATTGAAGCTGTAAAAACACACTTTGCAAGTGTAATGCCGACGGGCAGGATTGGGCAGCCATCTGATATTGGTAAGACGGCGGTTTTCCTGGCCTCCGATGATTCCTCGTTCCTGCTTGGCGCTGAACTCCTCGTCGATGGTGGCATGACCTATCTGTCCAAGTAGTTGAAACCCCGCCGGCACGGGTTTGAACCCGCGCCATTAAATAATCGCAGCCACGCGCGACCCGGAAAGCTTTGCAACCGATGCGGCCGCGATCGGACCCGGGATCATTCCCGCGACACTGGCGGAAGCCGTAAAGGCGGACGTCATCTTTTTGGCCGTGCGTTTTGAATCGCACCCGGATGTCGCGAAGGCATTGCCCAGCTGGCATGGGAAAACCATCGTCGATGTGACCAATGCCTACGGCGTGCCCCTTGAGCAACTGGGAGGGCAGCCTTCCGCAAAAGTCGTTGCGCAAGCCTTCACTGGCGGGAAGCTGGTTAAGGGCTTCAACCATTTGGGCGCTGCCATTCTTGGCCAGGATCCGGCAAATAGCTGGGGTCAACTGATCTTTAAGGATTTGGTAAAATTCAACCGATAAATACAATGAATACATTAAAAAACAAAGTAGCGGTAGTTACCGGTGCTTCAAAAGGAATAGGTGCCTCTATCGCAAAACATTTTGCCGCAGAAGGCGCAAAGGTGGTTGTGAATTATGCCTCGAGTAAAGAAGGTGCGGATAGCGTGGTAAAGATGATTACGGACAATGGCGGAGTAGCCATTGCGATACAGGCCGATGTATCGAAAGAAGCCGATGTAACCAGGCTGTTTGAAGAAACCAGGAAGGCCTTCGGCACCTTGGATATTTTGGTAAACAACGCGGTCTTTCAGCAATTTTTACCTATTGAACAGGTATCGGCAGCAACTTTTCACCAGCACTTCAACGTCAATGTTTTTGGCCCGGTACTTACTATCCAGGCAGCGTTGAAACTGTTTGGCG
>NZ_DATJIY010000226.1:0-11985 GCF_035492835.1 Dinghuibacter sp. | reverse complement strand
GGATTGCAGACGACCAGCGACGCCCTGCCGGTAAGAAATTATGGAAATATACCCAACTCGGCATAGGAGGTGGCGACCTTGTTGATCGCGACTACGTAAGCCGCGGTGCGCATATCCGGGATGTTCGGGTTGTCCCTCCAGACCTGCATGACCTCCTGGGTGGCGGTGATCATCGTTTCTTCGAGACCGCTATGAACGAGGTCGATCTCGTCCGGTCCGTGCATGATGAACTGCTTTTCTTTTTGGGTGACCTGTTTACCGGTTAGTTCCTCCATCTGCGTCAGGATATGGGTATTCAGGTTTTCGGTAAAGCGTTTTTCCATGCGGCCGTAGCGGACGTGGCTGAGGTTTTTGAGCCACTCAAAGTAAGATACCGTGACGCCGCCCGCGTTGAGGTACATGTCCGGGATGACGAGCGTGCCTTTACGGATAAATTCCTCGTCGGCTTCCGGCGTGAGGGGGCCGTTGGCCGCTTCGCCGATGATCCGGGCCTTGACACGGGGCGCGTTTTCGCCGGTGATGACCTGTTCCAGGGCGGCGGGTATGAGGATGTCGCAATCCATTTCGAGGGCGTCGGTGTTCTTGGCGAAGTTCTTGGCGCCGGGGAAGTTGAGGATGGACCCCGTGTCCCTGCGGTGGGCCACGACGGCGTCGATGTCGAGACCATTTTCGTTATAGATCGAGCCTTCGTATTCGGCCAGGCCGATGATTTTGGCGCCGGCGCGGCTGAAGAACAGGGCGGAGTGGTAGCCCACGTTGCCAAGCCCCTGCACCACGACGCGCTTGCCTTCCACGCCGACGGTGAGCCCGACTTTTTCCATCAATTCGGGGATATGGCAGACCTCGCGGATACCGAAGAAAACGCCCAGGCCGGTGGCTTCCTTCCGGCCGCGGACGCCGCCCTGGGAGACCGGTTTGCCGGTGACGCACGCCATGGCGTCTACTTCTCCTGCGTGGATGGACGCGTAGGTATCGAGGATCCAGGCCATTTCTTTTTCACCCGTGCCATAGTCGGGAGCAGGGACGTCGATGCCGGGGCCTATGAAATTCTTTTTCACCAGCTCGGCGGTATAGCGGCGGGTGATTTTTTCGAGCTCGAAGGAGCTGTACTTTTTGGGGTTGATCTTGATGCCGCCTTTGCCGCCGCCAAAGGGCACGTTGACGATGGCGCATTTATAGGTCATGAGGGAGGCGAGGGCCATGACCTCGTCCTGGTTTACCTCCGCTGCGAAGCGGATGCCTCCCTTACAGGGGAGCTTATGGTGGGAGTGCTGGACGCGGTAAGCCTCGATCACCTCGATGCGCCCGTCGTCCATTTTTACGGGGAAACGCATGCGATAGACCGCATTACAGGCCTTGATCTGTTCCAGGACGCCCGGGTTCCACTGGGTGTACTGGGCCGCTTTATCAAAGCTTTTTTCTACGCTTTCAAAAAAGGAGAGTGTCTGTGTTCCTGACATATGGTGATAAATTAAGTTCGGCAAAGATAAGTACGAATGTTTGTTAGTTATTATGCTTATCGAATCGTTAGTGCGGTTTTAACAGTACACGTTATTTTTTCTCCAGCTTGCTGATGCGCCGGTCGAGCCGGACGAGATACAGGATAAGGCCGATCAGAATGACCAGACAAACCGCCATGACGACCCTGATCTTCCCTCCGGACTCCATAAAGCCTTGACTTTGAGTAGTATCCTGGGCTTTTACCCGGATGGTCAGGCATAGTAGCAGGAGGGCACTCATCAACCTACGCGTCATGGTTCAACACTTTTTCATGAAGGACACTGTACCGTACCTGGAGGGTGGCGATCCAAACTGCCAGCAGGCTCCACCCGATCATAGCCGGAAAGAACACCCGTGCCATGATCGGGTCCAGGTTGTCGCCCCCGAGCCCCGGGTTGCCTTCCACGCCCTGACCGCCGGGGTGCAGGGACTGGACCATCCTGGGGAGGATAAATATGGTGGGGAATAAGATACAGTATGCAAAGATGTTATAAACGGCGGATACCCGGCCCCGTTTGTCGAGGTCGGTGATGGAATTCCGGAGGACTCCGTAAGCCAGGTAGATCAGTATCGCAATGGCTGTACCCAGTTGTTTGGGGTCGTTGCTCCAGAACTCACCCCAGGAATAGCGCGCCCAGATCATCCCGGTCACCAGACCGAGCAGGCTGAAGAGCATGCCGGTCCCGGCATATCGGGAAGAAAGCAGGTCATACCTGGGATCGGGGGTCCGTAGGTACCTGACGGCATTGAAGACGGAAACGGAAAAGAGGGTCATCATCGCGGACCACATGGGAACGTGGAAATACAGATTCCGAATGGACTGGTGGAGGTTTCCCAGGTCCGGTACGGGGGTCAGAAACCCGGCCGTAAAAGTGTACAGGAGCAGGATGACCGAAACTATTTTCCACCAGTTATGGCGCATAAAAATCACAAAATGTGCGTGCAAAAATACGGGGCTTACCTCAATCTTTCCATAAAAAGGGGAAAAGAATGATGGACAGCAGGACGATCATGACGTCCAGCCCAACGAGCAAACCGGCAATCTTCCAGGTCGCCCCCGCCCGGAAAACCTCCCCGAACGCCGCCCGGGAAAGCCGTACCAGCAGCATGATCTGGGGGATGATGAGGGGGAATCCCAGGATGGCCAGGAGGGCCGCCTGCTGTCTGGCCTTGGACGCGATTGCCGCCAGCAAGGTGAACACCAGGCTAAGGCTGAGGCCGCCCAGACAGGTGATGCCGATATACAAACCCGCGTTCTGCATGGGCGTTCCCAGCAGGAGGCAAAAAATGAGCAGGCTGCAAAAGCTCATCACGAGCATTATTATTACGTTGTAGAGCAGCTTGGAAAGGATGAAATCCACCGGACCGGCGATGTTGTAGAAATACAACATCCGCTCCTTGGAGTCCTGCAGGAAGCTCTTGGCCACCGCGTTTACGCAAATGAACAGCTGAATCATCCAAAAAAGCCCGTTCCATACCTCCGCGTCGGGCTTTCCCATCGCCATGTACAACACGAAGATCGTCGAGGCGACGTACAGCAGGATGCCGTAAAGGGCGTATTGCTGGCGAAGCTCCAGGAGGATGTCCTTTTTGAGGAGGTGGATTATTTTGGTGGGATGGGGCATGGTTCGGGTTCCGGCGCGAAGGTACGGGATGGGCGGGGCAATTTGGGGGGGAAATGGACGTTATTAAGGGATCGCGCGGTCGGCCGCGGGGCCCTTGGCGTAGCAGACGCGGCAACGGGGCTCGTAGGATTCGGCTTCGCCAAGCAGGAGCTGGGATTTGGAGTGGACCTTGCGGTAGGAATAAGAGGCGATGTGGCCGCAGCAGACGCAGATCGCGTGTAATTTGGTGATATAGTCGGCCTTTGCCAGGAGGGCGGGCATCGGGCCGAAGGGTTTTCCCTGGAAGTCCATGTCGAGACCGGCGACGATCACGCGCATCCCCTGGAGGGCCAGGCGGTCGCAGACCGACGGTAGCTCGGCGTCGAAAAACTGGGCTTCGTCTATGCCAATAACGTCCCTGTCCTGGGAAAGGAGCAGGATTTCCTGGGAGTTCCCGATGGGGGTGGAAGGCACGCTGCGCTCGTCGTGCGACACGATGTCGCCCACGGCGTAGCGGGTATCGATGGATGGCTTGAAGATTTCGGTATGCTGATGGGCGATCCTGGCCCGTTTGAGTCTCCGGATAAGTTCTTCTGTTTTACCCGAGAACATGGATCCGCAAATGACTTCGATCCATCCTCTCTTGTCTCCTGTCCAGTGCGGTTCAATAAACATACGGTTGAAACTAATTCTGGCAAAGTGTTTGTAACTTCACACGCGACTTGTGCAAACGTAATTCAATTCCATGGAAAGAATCAGTGCATTGATCGAAAAATTACGGGAACAGTTTGCAGCAGGGGCTGATATTGAGCAACTACTACTGACATCGCAACTGCTCGAAGGCGAGCTGAGGTATCACCTCCAAAAGGGTACCGTACCTGCTTCACCCCACGTGGCCGTGGTGCTGCCCGGCAACCACAGGCATATTCCCCGAATCAACACCGCCGAAGAGGAGCGTCCCGCCCCGGAGGCGCCGCGCTATGCGCCGCAGGAACCGGTGCTTGCGGAGCAACCGCGGGAGGCGCCGAAGCCGCAGCGCCCGGCAACGACGGAGCACGAGCGGTATATGCCTAAGGAAGAGCCGGCGACGCCGCAACCGGAGCCGGTCAGGGCCGCACAATCCGGGCCTGTAAGACAGCCTGAACCGTTGAGACAGCCGGAGCCGGCGAGGGAGCCGGAACCGGCGCGCCAACCCGAGCCTGTGCGGCAGCCCGAGCCGGTGAGAGCGGCGCGGTATAACGCGATCCGGGAGGTCCCGACGCTCACGCACCAGATCCCGCAGGAGGCCCGGGGTAAGGAGCTGAATGAAGTCATCGCGGCGGGCGAAGCGCAGCGATCCCTGAACGATACCTGGAAGGAGCAGCAAGCGCCGGCCAAGGAATTGAGCTCAAAGCTGAATGAATCCCCGGTGCGGGACCTGCGTAAGGCTGTGGGCATTAATGACCGCTATCTCTTTATCAGCGAGCTGTTCAGGGGCGACGAGACGATGTACGAGCGGTCGATCAAGACGATCAACAACTTTACCATATTCCAGGAGGCCTTTTATTGGATGGAGCGGGAATTGAAGTTGAAACTGGCATGGGACCAGGAGAAATACAGTACCCAGCTATTCTACCAGCTGGTACGGCGCCGGTTCTCAGCCTAGGACGCGCTGAGCGTCGGGACGCCTTGGCGTCAGGAGGCGCTGTGTATCTATATATTCCAAAATCTTTTTTGTGGCGCCGGCCTGCCGCTCGACGTATGTACGGGCGGCCTGGCCGGCTGCCGCGCGGACGGACGCGTCGTCGAGGAGCCGGCGGAAGCACCGCTCCAGCGAGAGGGTGTTGTCCGCGCTAAAGGCGCCGCCGGCCTGGATGAGCTCGGAGGCTTCGCGGTATTTGTCGAAAATGGGGCCGAAAACCACGGGTTTGCCCCAGACGGCGGGTTCGAGCACGTTGTGTACGCCGTCGCCGCCAAAACCGCCGCCGACGTATGTTATCGTGCCGAGCTGGTAGAGGCGGGAAAGCATCCCGATGTTATCGATGATGAGACAGCGGGCGTGACGACCCTGGTTCCAGGCGGACAACAGTACGCTTTCGGGGAAGGCGCTTTGGATGGCGTGGATGTGATCCTTGCTGAGCTCGTGGGGAGCGATGATGAAATGGATGTTGGGATGCGTCCGCACGAAATGCGCAAGCTCCTTTTCGTCCTCGTCCCAGGTGCTTCCCGCGACGATGACCTGGCTGCCGGCTGCGAATGCCGTGACTTTGGCGAACAAGGGAGCCAGGGGCGAACCCGGGGGAAAGGGGGTAGCCACCCGCAGCGTGGGTGCGAGCTCAAGCACGCGGTCGAAGCGGGTGTCGCCGCTCAGAAAGACAGCGGTCGCGAGGCCGGAAAGGAGCTTTAGTGACGACTTGTCCTGGACGAATATCGCCGTATAGGTGCGCAGCATGCGCCGCCAAAAGGCGCCATACCACCTGAAGAACGGTTGATCCGCCCGGAAGACGGCGCTGGCCAGCAGCGTGGGGACGCCGCGGCGTTGAAGCCCGGAAAGGTAGTAGAACCAGAATTCGTATTTGATAAAAACGGCCAGCGTCGGGCGGACCGCGTCGATAAAAAGGCGAGCGTTCCGGGGACTGTCCATCGGAAGATAGAAGACATGGTCCGCGTGAGCATATCCGCGGCTGGCCTCCAGACCGGAGGGCGAAAAAAAGGTGAGCAGCACACAAACATTTGGTTGCCGCCGGCGGAGACCCTCGATCAGGGGACGTCCCTGCTCGAACTCGCCCAGGGAAGCGCAGTGGAACCAAACGACGGCGCGGTTTTCGGACCCAAAAGCGGCTTTCACATTCTCCATCAACCCTTTACGGCCCTGGAGCCAGCGGCGGGCCTTGGGATTCCAGGGGGCGGCCAACCGTACAAATAAGGGGTATAAAAAAGTGAAGATCCGGTACATAGTCGGTAAAACTATGACTATTTTTGGCCCGCCTAAAAAATGAATATGCGCCCTATACAGATGGTTGACCTCCAGCAGCAGTATGCAAAGATCAAGGACCTGATCGACGAAGGCATCCGGGAGGTGCTGGACACGGCGATGTTTATCAACGGTCCTGCAGTGCAGGGTTTTGCGCACGATCTGGCGGTCTACCTGGGGGTGAACCATGTGATACCCTGCGCGAACGGAACGGACGCCCTGCAGATCGTCCTGATGGCGCTGGGGCTGGAGCCGGGGGACGAGGTTATCACGCCGAGTTTCACCTTTATCGCGACCACCGAGGTAGTTGCCTTGCTGAAGCTCAAACCGGTATTCGTGGAAGTGGACCCGCAGACGTTCTGTATGGACCCGAAGTCCCTGGAACAGGCAATCACGCCCCGGACCAAGGCCATCATACCGGTACACCTCTACGGGCAGTCCGCTCCGATGGCGGAAATCCTGGCTATTGCGGGCAGGCATGGGATACCGGTGATAGAAGACAACGCCCAGGCGATCGGGTCGACGTATACGTTCCCCGACGGAAAGACGGTCAGGACCGGTTCGATGGGGCTGGCCAGCTGCACGTCGTTTTTCCCAAGCAAAAACCTCGGCTGCTATGGCGATGGCGGCGCGATCTGTACCAATGACGACGCGCTGGCCGGTAAGCTGAGAATGATCGCCAACCACGGCCAAAGCAAACAATATTACCACGATGTAGTGGGTTGCAACTCGCGTCTGGACGCCATCCAGGCGGCGGTTCTCCGCGTGAAGCTGAAGGAGCTGGACGGATATTGCGCCGCCCGGCGAAAGGCGGCGGATTTCTATGACGCGGCCTTTGCGGGGCACGCCGGGGTGGTTACGCCTTACCGGGCCAGCTATACGCAGCACGTGTTCCACCAGTACACCATCCAGCTGAAGGGCGTGGACCGGGATGCGCTAAAGGCATTCCTCGCGGAGCGGAAGATACCGTCGGCGATCTATTACCCCGTCCCGGGACACCGGCAAAAAATGTTCGGCGGGGAGGCCCAGGCGGATCTACCGGTCACGGACGACCTGACCACAAGGGTCATTTCGCTGCCTATGCACACCGAATTGGACGATCAACAATTATTTCATATCACGGGTTCGATCCTGGAATTTTTGAACGCTTAAAAAAACATCTATATGCGCATCGCCGTTGTTGGTACCGGCTACGTCGGACTCGTAACAGGGACTTGTTTTGCGGAAACGGGGAATACCGTTACCTGCGTGGATATCGACCAGAAAAAGGTCGACAAGCTCAAGGGAGGCACGATTACTATTTATGAACCGGGTCTGGACCACCTTTTCCTCAGGAACCTCAAGGAAAGCCGCCTTCACTTCACCACCAACCTGGCTGAAGGTATCAAGGGCGCACAGATCATTTTTCTGGCGCTGCCGACGCCTCCGGGCGAGGATGGGTCCGCGGACCTTTCCTATGTACTGGGCGTGTCCGGGCAGCTGGGTAAAATATTGGAAGCCTATGCTGTGATCGTGGACAAGAGCACGGTCCCGGTAGGAACGGCCGACAAGGTCCGGGACGCCATCGGCAAAAACGCCAAGGTCGAGTTCGACGTCGTTTCCAATCCGGAATTCCTTCGCGAAGGCGTTGCCGTGGACGACTTTATGAAGCCCGACCGGGTCGTCATCGGGACGAGCTCGGAGAGGGCCAAAGCATTGATGCAACAGCTCTATGCGCCCTTTGTCCGGCAGGGGAACCCCATTGTCTATATGGACGAACGCTCGGCGGAGCTGACAAAGTACGCGGCCAACGCTTTCCTGGCGGCAAAGATCACTTTTATGAACGAGATCGCGCGGATGTGCGAACGCCTGGACGCCGACGTGGATATGGTCCGCCGCGGTATCGGCGGGGACGAGCGGATCGGGAAGCGCTTCCTGTTCCCGGGCATCGGGTACGGCGGCAGCTGTTTCCCTAAGGACGTGCAGGCTCTGTTCAAATCGGCGGAGGACGTGGACTACGACTTCCGCATACTCCGCTCCGTCATGGAGGTGAACCAGGAACAGAAAACCTACCTCGTTCCCAAAATTAAACGCTATTTTGGCGACCTGAAGGGTAAGCACATCGCCCTCTGGGGCCTGGCTTTCAAGCCCAATACGGACGACATCCGGGAAGCGCCGGCGCTCTACATCATCGAGGCGCTCCTGAAGGAAGGCGCCAGGGTCACGGCCTTCGATCCCGAAGCGATGGAGAACGTAAAGCGGGTGGTGGGAGACAAGATCACCTTTGCGGACAACCAATATGACGCCCTGAACGGCGCGGACGCGCTGGTCATAGCCACCGAATGGAGCGCCTTCCGCACCCCGGATTTCGAAGCCATGGAAGGCAAGTTGAACAAAAAAGTGATTTTCGACGGGCGTAACGTCTTCGAAGGTCCCCAGATGAAAGCGCTCGGTTACTACTACGAAAGCATTGGCCGCAGGCCAGTAAAACCATAAAATTGATGGAAAAACAGAAACGCATTCTGATAACGGGCGCGGCCGGGTTCCTCGGCTCCCACCTCTGTGACCGGTTTATCAAGGAGGGTTACAAGGTGGTGGGTATGGACAACCTGCTTACCGGGAACATAAAGAACGTCGAGCACCTTTTCCCGCTCGCGGACTTCGAGTACTACCACCACGACGTCACCAAGTTCGTCCATGTGCCCGGGGACCTCGACTATATCCTGCACTTCGCCAGCCCGGCGAGCCCCATCGATTACCTGAAGATGCCCATCCAGACCCTGAAGGTCGGCTCGCTGGGGACGCACAACCTGCTGGGGCTTGCGCGTTCCAAAAATGCCCGTATCCTGGTGGCCTCCACCTCGGAGGTATACGGGGACCCGCTCGTACACCCGCAAACCGAAAGCTATTGGGGTAACGTAAACCCGGTCGGTCCCCGCGGCGTATATGACGAGGCCAAACGCTTCCAGGAGTCCATCACCATGGCCTATCATACCTATCATAACCTGGAGACGCGGATCATCCGCATCTTCAACACCTACGGTCCCCGGATGCGACTCGACGACGGGCGCGTGCTGCCGGCCTTTATCGGCCAGGCGCTGAGGGGACAGGACCTTACGGCCTTTGGGGACGGCTCCCAGACGCGTTCGTTCTGCTATGTGGATGACCTCGTGGAGGGCATCTACCGATTGCTGATGAGCGATTATCCCTATCCCGTCAACATCGGCAACCCGGACGAGATCACGATCAACGAATTTGCCGAGGAAATCCTGCGCCTGACGGGCTCCAAAAGCAAGATCATCTATAAACCCCTGCCGCAGGACGATCCGAAGCAGCGCAAACCGGACATCACCAAGGCCAGGGAATTGCTTGGCTGGGCGCCGAAGGTATCGCGCAGCGAAGGTTTGGAAAAAACACTGGCCTATTTTAAAGAAGTCGTGTAATGAAGATTCTAATCACCGGCGGTGCCGGTTTTATTGGTTCCCATGTGGTCCGGCTGTTTGTCCGGAAATACCCCGAATACCAAATATTCAACCTGGATGCGTTGACTTATGCCGGGAACCTCGAAAATTTAAAGGACATAGAACGGTCGCCCAATTATAGTTTTATCAAGGGCGACATCACTGACGAGGATTTTATACAACAGATTTTCGCCGGCCATGGATTCGACCGGGTCATCCACCTGGCGGCGGAAAGCCACGTGGACCGTTCGATCCACAGTCCCATGGATTTTGTGCGGACCAATGTGCTGGGTACCGCCGTATTGCTCAACGCGGCGCGTAAATTCTGGAAGGACAACGCAGAGGGTAAACTGTTTTACCACGTGTCTACGGACGAGGTGTACGGGTCGCTGACGGACAAGGGCTTCTTTACCGAGGAAACGCCCTACGATCCCCGCTCCCCGTATTCGGCCTCCAAGGCTTCTTCGGACCACCTGGTGCGGGCCTACAACCACACCTTCGGTATACCCGCCGTGATCAGCAATTGTTCCAACAACTATGGTTCGAACCAGTTCCCGGAGAAGCTGATTCCGCTGATGATCAACAATATCATCCACAACAAGCCGCTCCCGGTCTACGGCAAGGGCGCCAACGTGCGCGACTGGCTGTGGGTGGAAGACCATGCCAGGGCCATCGACGTCATTTTCCATAAAGGCAAGTCAGGGGATACCTATAACATCGGCGGCCACAATGAGTGGAAGAATATCGACATCGTACACCTGCTCTGCCAGATCATGGACCGCAAGCTCAAACGGACGGAAGGCACTTCAGCCCTGCTGATCACCTACGTCAAGGACCGCGCGGGTCATGACTTCCGGTATGCCATCGACGCCGGCAAGCTAAAAGCGGAGCTCGGGTGGGTGCCGTCCATCACTTTCGAGGAAGGGCTGGAGTCGACCGTCGACTGGTACCTGGCCAACCAGGAATGGACGAACCACGTCACTTCCGGGGAATACCAACAATATTACACTGCCCAATACAGCAAACGATAATCTATGGGTTTTCAGGAAACGGGAATAGAAGGTCTGGTAGTTTACGAACCGCGCGTTTTTCACGACGACCGCGGTTATTTCTTTGAAAGCTATAACGACAGGGCTTTCAAGGAGGCGGGTTTTTCCCGGCCCTGGGTGCAGGACAACCAGGCGCGCTCGTCCTATGGCGTCATCCGCGGGCTCCACTTTCAACACGAACCACACGCCCAGACCAAATTGATCCGGGCGCTGGAGGGCTCCATCCTGGACGTCGTGGTGGACATCCGTCGCGGATCGCCTACGTACGGGAAGGTGTTCGCGATCGAGCTGTCCGCCGCCAACAAACGGCAGCTGCTGGTGCCGCAAGGGTTTGCCCACGGATACTCGGTGCTCTCCGAGACCGCGGAGATACTCTACAAGTGCGACAATTTTTATAACAAGGCCGCCGAAGGAGGTATTCGCTACGATGACCCGTCGCTGAATATCGATTGGAGGGTGCCGATGGCAACCGCCGTGATTTCCCCCAAAGACGTGGAGCTGCCGACGCTGGCAGAACTGGTATGAAGCGCGTGCTGGTAACCGGCGCCGGCGGTCAGCTGGGCAGCGAGCTGCGCGACCTGGCACGCGGACCCTTCGAGTTCTTTTTTTTCGACAGGGCGGCCTTGCCGCTGGATGAGCCGGACAAGCTGCACGAGGCCTTCTCGAAGATTCGCCCCCATATTTGCATAAATGCGGCGGCATATACAGCGGTGGACAAGGCCGAGACCGAGCGGGAACAGGCCTTTGCCATCAATGCCACGGCAGTCCGCGACCTCGCGTTGTTGTGCAAGCTGCACAATGCGCTGCTGGTTCATGTCTCCACGGATTATGTGTTCAATGGTTCCGGTGTTGAGCCTTATAAAGAAGACGATCCCGTCGACCCGCTGGGGTGGTACGGCTCGTCCAAGCTGCTGGGTGAACGCGTGTCTTTCGAGGCCTATGACAACGTGATCGTCATCCGCACCTCCTGGGTGTATTCCTACTATGGGAAGAATTTCGTAAAGACGATGATACGGCTCCTCCGGGAAAAGGAGTCCATCGGGGTGGTGGCCGACCAGGTCGGCCGGCCGACGTACGCGGCGGACCTGGCGGAGGCGATCCTTCGGATTATTTCTTTTGACGCCCCCGCCCCCGGTATCTATCATTACGCGGACGCCGGGGTGATCAGCTGGTACGACCTGGCCAGCGCGGTCCGTGAAGAGATCGGGGCGGCTTGTATTATCCGGCCGCTTACGACCGCGGAATATCCCACACCGGCCAAGCGGCCGGCTTACTCGGTACTCGATACGACCAGGATTGAGAAGACGTTCGGGTTGACACCGCCGGACTGGAGGGAGAGCCTCCGCCGCTGCCTGGCGAGGTTCTGAAAATCGAAGGCTGCCTAAAGAAGCGTGGCGCCTTGCCCCTTTTTCCCTCGTTTTGCGAAGCTCCGCAAAACG
>NZ_DATJIY010000225.1:0-30040 GCF_035492835.1 Dinghuibacter sp. | reverse complement strand
TGATCACAGCAAAACGCGGTAAAAGGGGCAACCCGCCCCGACCATTTTCTTACGCGCTTGGGGGCACGGCACGGGCACGGCCGGAAGCCTAGTGCTGCAGCAGGATCTTCTCGATAGTCGTATTATCCCCGTGGGTAATCTTCAGGATATACACCCCATCGGCATAGCCGGACAGGTTGAGCTGGCCGGAGTAGGAACCGATGTAGGAGGGGTACGCCTGTTTGTACAGGAGCTGCCCGAGGATGTTATAGACTTCGAAAGTCAGGTCGGCGGTATTCGTGACCGTAAAGCTGACGTTCAGGATGCCCGTCGTCGGGTTCGGGGTCACCAGCAGGCCCTTGGGGGCGGCGGCGGTATCCACGGCCGTCAGTACGAAGTTGATGCTGTTGGACTGGTTCGTGCAAGCGCCCGTCAGACCGGAAACGATGGTATAGTAGGTGCCCGACTTCGCGGGCTTGTAGACCGTATTGTTCGCCCCGGCGATCGCCAGGCCGTTCAGGTACCATTGGTTGCCGGTAGCGGCGCTGCTGATCAGCGAATCGCCTACCTCAGTGATCGTCGGCGCGGCCGTGGACGACGTGGTCGTGTTGACCTGTGTCCTGGCGCTGGCAGAGGCGCAGTCGGCGGTCTTGATCTTGGCGTCGTAGAAGAAATAATAGTAGCCCTGGTACGTCGTCCCCAGGCTGGTGCTGGTCACCCCGGCGCTGTTCCCCGTCCATGCGAACAGGTTCGTCGAGCCTATGGGATAGGGATTCGCCGTAATACCCGCGTTCCGGTAGATCGTCGCCGAGTCGAGGCTTTCGATGATGATGTCGTGGTTTCCCGCCGGGAGCTGCATATTCAGGAAGAAAACGGCGCCCGTATCCGCCGGATCGCTTGTCTGGGTCGAGCCATCCGAATGGGGTTTTTCCGGGTGAGGGCTGGTCGCGTTTACATAAAGCGTGGTCGTGCTGTAGGGCAGATAGCTGAACGAGCCGGTAGAAGAATTGATGCTCGACTGGTCGACGTCCGCCACGATAAAGGCGATGTTGCCGTGGTATTTCGTATAGAACCGGGCGCTCTCCAGCGTCACCGGCACGGCCGCGTGATAGCTGACCCAGTTCCCGTAAAAGGCATTATACCCGCCGGCCGTGTCCAGCGAGGCCCTGCTGACCGGTCCCGCGCCTCCGCTGAACCCGGAGGAGAAGTAGAAGGTGGTGTTGGCGCTCGCGCTGGCGGTGGTATTGTACCCTTGAGCGACGGGCGAGCCGCCGGTGGGCGTGGTATACCAGAAGTAGGAGCTGGACGAGTCGGGGTTGTTTACCGTGAGCGTGGCCGTGCTCCCGCCGCTGCAGATGACGGCCGTCCCGCTCGACGCACTGGCCGGGGCCGGGTTTACGCTGATGGTGAACGAAGCGGTGTTGTTGGCCGTGTTCTGGTCGCCGCTCAGGTTGACCGATGCGTTGATGGTATAGGTCGAACCGGCCTGCGCGTTGAACGTGCCGGGCAGCGTATACACGACGCTGCCGCCGCCCGCGATCGCGTCCGGGTACGTACCGGTCAGCGTCGCCACGGTGGTTGCTCCGTTCATGACGGTAGCCGTGACCGGTACCTTGGACTGGGTCGTGGTCCCCGTATTCCGGATATTGACCGTTACGATCTGGGTCGTGTCGGCGCAAACCGGGCTGAGCGGATCTGCCAGCGACGTCAGCGACAGGTCGACCGACGGCTGGTTGAAGTATACGGAGTAGTCCTGCGTCTCGCCTTTCGTATAGGTCGTACACGGGCCGAACGTGGTCGAGTCCGTGGTTTCGACGGCCACGATCCGCATCCGGGTCGTATTCCCGACGGTCACGTTGCTGGGCACCGTAAAGGTCGCGTTGAGGGTGGCCGACGGCGCACCCAGTACGCCGCTGCTGGCCACCTCTTCACCTGGATCGGCGAAGCTGCCGTTGCCGTTGTAATCGATATAGACCTTTACCATCCGGGAGGTCGAGGTGTTATCGCAAGCGCCCAGGGACACCACGAGCGGGACGGTTTGTCCTCCGGTGACGCCGACCCGGATACCGGTATTGTCGGTATACGTGGTACAGCTGGTGTAGTTGGTGTATTCCTTTACCCCGTTAACGGTCACGCTGTCGATGGTCGTGCCCGCGCTGCTGGTCGGCGCCGACGCGCAATACGCGGTTCCGCCGACACCCCCGATGATCACCGAAACGGCCTGTTGACCGCGGGCCAGGGTGCCCTTATGGGTGATGCGGATGATATAGTTGCCGCCGGGCGAGACCGTATCGGCCTCCACCTTTTCCACGTTGTTCAGCGCGTCGTCCCCGCGGGTCGCGGCGTTGGTGGGATGGGTCGGGTTGAGCACCCACGGCTGGTAGACCGTAGACCCGTAGATCGAGGTCCCCTTGATGACCCGGACGTCGAGGTCGTTGACCAGCTCGACGGGATAGTTGTGCTGGTTGGAAGAAGTATTCAGCGGTCCCGCGGGGTCGGTCCAGGCAATGGTCGCCACGAGCGGACCCTTACCCGACGCTACCACAGGTATGGAGATCGTATCGTTCGCCCCGGAGTTCGTCATCACTTTTTCCATGATGAGCTGAGACTGGTCGGTATTGGAAGCCGTTATGGCTGCGGCCGCCGCGCGCATGTCCAGCAAGCCCCAGCCAAACTCGTAATCCGGGCCGGGGTTAGCCCCCGCTTCATCGGCGGTATGGATCGCCAGCGCCTTCAGCGTCGACGCCAGCATGGCGGAATCGTGGTGGATCTTGGTATAGTATTCCTGGAGCAGGTAGAGCGAACCGGTGACGTTGGGGGTGGACATGGAGGTACCCGACTCTTCCTCGTACGCGTAGTTGCTGGTCGAGATCGTGGACAACACATTATCCCCGTCCGCCACGATATCCGGTTTGATCCGTCCGTCGCCGGTGGGCCCCCAGCCGCTGAAATAGGTCATCTGGACGTCCGACGGCGCGGAATACCCCGACGGAATGGGCTCTATCGCCCCCACGACGATCCCGTTCTTGGTCGTACCGTAGGGCGGAATGGTATTGAAATAGGCGTTGCTGCTGATCTTGGCCGCGGCAGTACGGGTGATTGCGGTAGCGTTTTCGTTACCCGAGGCGTTCACCTGGTAGTAGGGGGAGTCGATGGCCGGTCCCGTTTCCCCGCGGCTGTTACCGGCCGCCTGGGACAACAGGTAGTAGGGCGCATTGTACATGATCGAGTCGCGCACCTGGACGTCGTTACTGTACCAGCCGAACTTGTAATCCGTGGTATCCCCGGAGGTGCCCCACCATTCCCAGTGGTTGTTGTCGGTATTGAAGTTCCAGCCGGCGATAATCCCGTAGCTGGCGTTGGAGAGGTACAGGTTCGGCGCGGCCGTGGCCATTTCGGTCAGGTCGCTGTTCCAGTCATAGGCGTCGAGCTCCTGCGCCTGGTAAGCCATCCCCTTGGCCTGGGGATTGATCCCGGTGGCGATCAGGGTCCCGGAGGTATGTGTGGCGTGGTCGATCACGTCCGTGGCCCCGTCCTTCTGTACGACGCGGTTCGCCAGCTCCACGTGGGTAGCCAGTACAGCGCCCCCGTCCCAGATGGCGAGCTTCCCCTTCATATTGGCGGAATTCCCGCTCAGCGACAACCCGGTGCTCCCGCCGGGCCAGAGCGAATTGGTCCGGGTCGTCTGGGCGCTTTCCAGGTTGAAGGTGACCTTGTAAATGGGCATTCCGAACTGGTCGATCCCGGAGAGCATCGCCAGTTTCCCGTGCTTACCCCGGATCGTCAGCGGCCAGTGATTGCGCGCGGCCAGCGCCATGGCCCTGGCATACTGGTTGTTCTCATACTGGCGGAGCAACGTCGCCGCCCGGTCGAGGGCCGCTTTGTTGGTCACGTTTTGCGCTTTCAGGGTAATCGTGGCGGAAAGAGCGGCAACACTCAACATGGTGGCTATTCCCAAGGTAAAATTGCTCCTCATATGCTTTACAGATAGCTTGTTCGGATTTATGGTAAATTTAACAGAAACTCCCCCTAACCTAATGAAACGTCATATTTTATTTTTCATTGGCTTTTTCCTGGCATCGTCTTTTACCGGTCACGTAAAGCCCTCCCTTACTCTATACGTAAAACAAGGCGTGCGCGGCTATGTCCGTGAATTAAAAGGGAACCAGATGCCGTCGCCAAGCCGGCCCCTCTCCCGGGGCAAGGGCTTTGCGGCCACCCTATGCATCTTTAAGTTAGTGAATTTGAGCCAGGTCGAACCGGACCGGAAGGCTTCCTTTTACAAGGCTGTGCACGCCCCCCTGGTCAAAACCATACAGGCGGACAGCACGGGTTATTTTGAAGCATCATTGGATACGGGAAGCTACTCTTTGTTTATCAAGGTGGATAACTCGTATTATGCCAACCTGAGAGACCAGTATAACAACCTCGCCCCCATCCGGGTGCAGGCTGGGCAGGTCGCCCATATCGATTTGACATACAAGGACCTCGTCACCTACTAGGTAAAGATAGGCAAAAAAAGACCATAGGGCTCCCCGCGGATCTTTTTACGATCCTCCGGGTGAACCCGATGGTCTTTATCGGTATTTCGATTTGCGTCGCCGGCGCGGCCCTACATCCCCTTCTCGATGGCCTTGGCCGAATCCAGGTGCACCTGTATCATCGGCAGGTGGTCCGACACGAAATGCGCCAGCGCGCTGTCCTTCACCAGCCCGCCGGCGTGCTCGAAGTCATGCACCACGCCCTCGTGGTCGTGCACCATCATCTTCATGTATGCCTTGTCGAAGTCCGCGCCCTGCTTTTGCTTGAGCGTATTGAGCGCCTGCTGCTGCTTAACGGACGGCGACGTCGGCAGCATGACGTTCCTGCCCTTGGCGATTCGCCCCAGCTGGTCCCCCCAATGACTGTGGTCCTGCACCATCATCATCGCAAACGACTTTACGCGCGGGCTGGCAGCCTGGTTCTCCGCGGCCTGGGAGGCCTGGATCTCGGTCATGCCGCCTTCGGCTACGGCGGACATAAAGGCCCGGTCGCCCTCGGAAACGGTCATCGGACCCGTGACATTGCTGGAATCCTGGGTTGTCGCCGTACTCTGCGCGGCGTTTACGGGCGGATTGGTTGCCGAAGTCGCGGTGTCTTTGGCGCCCGAGCCGGTGGAGTCGCCGGAGGTGGCGTTACCGTTGCCGTTACAGGCAATCAGCGCCCCCGGTATGAGCAGCAGGAGCAAGGCCGTGTCTTTCAGATTCTTATTCATGGTGTAATCGATTTGGTTAGCTTTCTGTCTTTTGTCGCCCAAATGGAAGGCCAAAGACGTATTCCAGGGTGTGGAAAAATTATTTGCTAATTTATTTAGTAAAATGTGCTAGATTTGTTAGCGAAAGCGCCCCCTTATGACCAAAGCCGGTTCCGCCGATCTCCCCCTCCACTACGGCCGGGTCCCCACCTGGCTAGCCGAACGCATGGCGCGCCTGGGGCGGGCCGTGACCGAAACGGTGGTCATGGACTATGGGACTGCTGGATTTCTGCAAAGGCTGAGCGACCCCTTCTGGTTCCAGTCGCTCGGTTGCGTCATGGGCATGGACTGGCATTCCTCCGGTATCACCACTTCCGTGATGGGCGCGCTCAAACGCGCTATAAATCCCCTATCCGGGGAACTGGGCCTTCACGTCTGCGGCGGCCGTGGAAAATATTCCCGTCAGACGCCCGACGAATTACGCCTCCTGGGCGATAAGACCGGCCTCGACGGCGAGCGCCTCACCACCGCCAGCCGCCTTACCGCCAAGGTCGACAACACCGCCATCCAGGACGGTTTCCAGCTCTACCTCCACAATTTCATCGTCGCCCGCACCGGGGAATGGGCCGTCGTCCAGCAGGGCATGAACACCGGTATCCGCACCGCCCGCCGCTACCACTGGCACTCCCCCACCCTCCGCTCCTTCGTCGAAGAGCCCCACACCGCCATCTACGGCCCCAACCGCGGCCCCATCCTCAACCTCACCGCCGCCGGCGCCGCCCCCACCCGCGACGCCATCCTTTCCGTCGCCCTCACCGGCCTCCCACCCGCGGAGCTATCCCGCGCCGCCCACGAGGCCGCGCTCCGCGCCAACCCCGCCGCGCCCCGCGAAGCCGCCACCGCGCACATGCTCCCGCACCTCACCATGCCCGCGCACCACGACGTCCGCTCCAAAGACATAGACATAAAACGGTTGGGCGCCGTCCTCGCCCTGGCTCATGAAAAACAACCTATGAATTTCGAATCGCTGTTGCTGCTGGAAGGCGTCGGCCCGCGGACCCTCCAGGCCCTCACCCTGGTCAGCGAGGTCATCCACGGCACGCCTTCCCGCTTCAGCGACCCCGCCCGCTTCTCCTTTGCCCACGGCGGCAAGGACGGCCACCCCTTCCCCGTGCCCCTCGACGTCTACGACGAGACGCTACACCAGCTGGAACGCGCCGTCACCCGCGCCAAGCTCGGTCGCGACGACAGCGCCCGCGCGATCAAGGCCCTGTCCACGATTTCCGCGACACTGGAAAAAGACTGGATCGAACAAGACCGCGTCCAGGAATGGATCGGGCACGAACGCGCCACCTCGTACCTCCACGGCGGCATGACCGTCACGGGCCCCGCCCGCCTCCCCCCTCAATTACAACTATTTTAAAAAAATATTTGGCCGTTTCCCGATTTAATCCGAACCTTGCTATACGAAAGGCCGTCGTTCAAACGTCGGTCTTTTTTTTTGCCCCATATCCGAATCCCTATGCGCAACCTCAGCCATATCCTGCTGATCCTCCTCATCGTGCCGCTCTCCTGTCACAAAACCGTCGCTCCGCGTGCCGATACCACCGACATCCTTTTTGTCAATACCTCCCTAAACCAGCCCCAGATCGACGTATACGCTAATGGCGTCCTGCAATACCCCCAGCTCACTTTCCCCGACAGCACCGGATACCTCAGCATCGACGCGCCGATCAACCGACTGACCCTTGCCAATGGCGCTGACACACTAATAAGCAGCCCCGCCGCCTTCAACCCCGGCGCCCGCTACAGCATATTCCTATGGGATACCTCAGCGACGGCCCTGCACCTTTCCGCGGTCAGCGACAGCTTCCCCACGCCCCACGCCGGTTACGCGCTGCTCCGCTTCCTCAACTTCTCCCCCTCCGTCGAGAGCGTCGACCTCTACTCCGTCACCAGCGGCCAGGACCTCTTCACCGGCCGCTACTTCGACCAAACCGACGCCTTCGCCGCGTCCTTCGTCTCCTTCCCCGCCGGCGTCTACAACCTCGAGCTCCGCTCCCCCGGCACCATCATCTCGATCGCCACCCTCGACGGCCTGACCCTCGTAGCCGGCAAAGCCTACACCCTCTTCGCCCGCGGCCGCGTCGGCGTAGTCGGCGACCGCACCCTCGGTATCGGGGTTATTCAGCATAACTAAAATTGCGCAATCGTTTCCCCCGCGCCCCAGCGCATTTTTCCCCTATATTGCCCGCATGCGCAATTTCATCTGGCTTTTGCTTGCCCTCCCGCTGGCGGCGGGCGCCCAAAAACTCCCGCCGGAGACGATCAAGGATAAAATGCAGTGGTTCCAGGACGCCAAGCTGGGCATCTTTATTCATTGGGGGATCTATTCGGTCAACGGCGTGGACGAAAGCTGGAGCTTCCACAACAAGAAGTTGAGCTATAAAGATTATATGGCGCAGCTCAAGGGCTTTACCGCCGCGAACTACGACCCGCAGGCGTGGGCGGACCTGATAAAAAGCACCGGCGCCCGCTATGCGGTGATCACCACCAAGCACCACGACGGCGTCGCGCTCTGGGACACGAAGTACAGCGACCTCAACGTGGTGAAGGCGACACCGGCCAAAAAAGACGTACTGAAACCCTTTTATGATGCCCTGAGAAAGGACGGCATCAAGTGCGGCGCCTACTTTTCGCTGTTGGACTGGTCGCAACCGGACTACCCCGGTTTTCTGAAGGACAGCAGCCGGTACGATATAAACAAGGACTACGAGCGCTGGAACCGCTACCGCCACTTCTTTCAAGGGCAGATCACCGAAGTGATGGAACGCTACAACCCCGACCTGGTGTGGTTCGACGGCGATTGGGAACAAAGCGCGGAGGGTTGGGAGGCCGAACGCGTCCGGTCAATCATACAACAACACAACCCCAAAACCATTATCAACGGCCGGCTCCAGGGATACGGCGACTATGAGACGCCCGAGCAAAACATCCCCGTTTCGCGCCCCGCCTATCCCTGGTGGGAAATGTGCTACACGAGCAACAACAACTGGGGCTACCACCCCGACGACACCGCCTTCAAAACGCCGGGTGAAATCATCAGCGTCTTTGCCGACGTGATCTCCAACGGCGGCAACCTGCTGCTGGATATCGGCCCGAGAGCAGATGGCACCATCCCTAAGGAAGAAACCAACCTGCTGACGGAATTGGGGCATTGGACCCATAAGCACGCCGAGGCCATCTTCAACACGATCCCGGGCGTCCCGCAAGGACACTTCTTCGGCCCTTCCACGCTTTCCAGGGATTCGACCACGCTCTACCTGTTCCTGCCCGCCCATACCTACGGCCAGGTCGAGGTAAAGGGCCTGTCGAGCGGCATCCGTGACATCCGCGTCGTGGGCACGAACCAAAAACTAACCGACAAGATCGTGGGCAAGATCAGCTGGAGCGCGGTCCCCGGCCTGGTCTTTGTCGATGTCCCGCAGACCGCATTGGATAAATACATGACCGTCCTGGCGCTTGACCTCGATGGTCCGGTCCGTCTTTACCGCGGCCACGGAGGGTTATAAACCCCTATATTCGTGTGCACGAAAATGTCTTTTGTATGCTCAATCGCCGAAAATTCTTTGCCTTGACCGCGCCGCTTGCCCTGACCGGAAATCGTCTTATGGCCGCTGCGCAAAACGCTCCCCTCGGAGCGCCCCACCCCGCGCCCCCTGTTCGCGGCGCCGCCAACCTCCCCATCGTCGTATCCACCTGGGACTTTGGCCAGGCAGCCAACGCCGAGGCGTGGAAGATACTCAACGCCGGGGGCTGGTCGCTGGACGCGGTAGAGGCCGGGGTAAAGGTTCCTGAGGCCGACCCCAACAACACGACGGTTGGTCTTGGCGGTTTCCCCGACCGGGACGGCCGCGTCACGCTCGACGCCTGTATCATGGAAGGCAACGGCAACTGCGGTTCGGTGGGCGCGCTCGAGCACGTCGTACACGCCATATCGGTGGCGCGTAGGGTCATGGAAAAAACGCCGCACGTCATGCTTGTCGGCGACGGCGCGACCCAATTCGCATTGGAGCAGGGTTTCCCCAAGGAAAACCTCCTTACGCCCACGAGCGAAAAAGCCTGGAAGGAATGGCTCAAAACCTCCCACTATCAACCGGTCATCAACATCGAAAACCAGTCTTATCATAAACAGCCGCCCATGCCCGGCGGACCCGGCAACCACGATACCATCGGTATGGTCGCCATCGACGCCAAGGGCCGCGTCAGCGGCGCGTGTACCACCAGCGGCATGGCCTTCAAGCTCCACGGCCGCGTGGGCGACTCGCCGATCATCGGCGCGGGGCTGTTCGTAGACGACGAGGTCGGCGCCGCCACCTCCACCGGCGTAGGCGAAGAGGTGATCCGCATCTGCGGCTCCCACCTGGTGGTCGAGCTCATGCGTCAGGGCCGCAGCCCGCAACAAGCCTGCGAAGAAGCCGTCAAACGCATCGTGCAAAAAGGCCCCGAGCGCGCAAAGACGTTGCAGGTGGGCTTCCTGGCGATCAACAACCAGGGAGACATAGGAGCCTACGCCCTGCAAAAAGGGTTTACGTATTCCGTCCGCACCGGGAGCGTCGACCAGGTTTATCCGTCACCGTATTATTACCAATAGGCCATGACACCCTTTATCCTGGAAATCTGCTGCTTCAACCTGCAGTCCGTGATCACGGCCGTAGGCGCCGGCGCGGACCGGATAGAGCTCTGTATGGACGCCGCCGAAGGCGGGACGACACCCTCCTACGGGCTGATCCGCGCGGCCCGCGAGGCTACGCGCACCGCGCGCGCCGGAGCCCCCGGCCCCGCGCGGCTGTACCCCATTATCCGTCCCCGCGGCGGCGACTTCTTTTACGACAAGGACGACTACGCCCAAATGCTCACCGATATCGCCGTCTGCCGCGACCTTGGCTGCGACGGCGTCGTCATCGGCGGCCTGACCCAGGACGGGGAAATCGACACCGAACACTGCGCGGGCCTCATGGCGGCAGCCGGCCCCCTCGGTGTCACCTTCCACCGCGCCTTCGATCGCGTAAAAGACCCGATAAAAGCCCTGGACGACGTGATCGCCCTCGGCTGCGAACGCATCCTCACCAGCGGTTGCCGCCCCACCGCCCCTGAAGGCGCGGAACAAATACGTCAATTGATCGGGCGCGCCGCCGGCCGCATCACCCTCATGCCCGGTTCCGGCGTCCGCGCCGAAAACGTGGTGGAGCTTCAGGAGGCTACGGGCGCCCGTGAGTTCCATACATCCGCCCGCGTGGCGATGCCCTCGCTGATGCAATACGTCAACCCCGCCATGCAGGAGCACCTGACCCTGGTGGCGGTGCACACCGAAGAGGTCCGCCAGATGCGGACCCTGCTCGACAACCTTTACAACAGTCAAAACACATAATGAAGACGATCCTACTGAGCACGGCAATGCTCATAACGATGGCAGCCACCGCACAAACGACACCCCATGCAACGCCTCCGGCGAAACAGGTTTCCCCGCATGACGGGCACACTTTCACCCTCGGCCAGCATGACTTCCTCCTCGACGGGAAGCCCTTCCAGATCATCAGCGGCGAAATGCACCCCGCCCGCATCCCGCGCCCCTACTGGCGCCAGCGCATCCGTATGGCCAAGGCCATGGGCTGCAACACCATCGCGGCGTATGTTTTTTGGAACTACCTCGAAACCAGCAAGGGTCACTTCGACTTCACCACCGAAAGCCGCGACATCGCGGCCTTTATCCGCATTGCGCAACAAGAGGGTATGTACGTCTTGTTAAGACCCGGCCCCTATGTCTGCGCCGAATGGGACTTCGGCGGTCTGCCCGACTACCTGTTGTCCATCCCCGGAATCAAGGTGCGCTGCTCCGACCCACGCTACCTCGAAGCCGTCCACCGCTATGTCACCGCGCTGAGCGCGCAGGTGAGCCCGCTCCTCGTGACCCGCGGCGGACCCATCCTGATGGTCCAGGTCGAAAACGAATACGGCAGCTACGGCAATGACAAGAGCTACCTGGAGACCTTGCGGAAATGGTGGGTCGCTTCGGGGATCAACGTGCCGTTTTATACCGCCGACGGGGCCGCCCCGGCCATGCTCGAAGCCGGCAACATCGACGGCGCCGCGATCGGGCTCGACCCGGGTGTGAGCAAAAACGACTTTGCGCAGGCTGAAAAAAGGAATCCAAACGTTCCTTCCTTCAGCAGCGAAACCTACCCCGGCTGGCTGACCCATTGGGGCGAGAAGTGGGCGACCACCGATACCGTCGGTATCCTGGGAGAAGTCCAGTTCCTCCTGGACTCCAAGCGTTCCTTCAACCTCTATGTCATCCACGGCGGCACCAACTTCGGTTTTAGCGCCGGCGCCAACAGCGGCGGCAAGGGCTTCGAGCCCGACGTCACCAGCTATGACTACGACGCCCCGGTCGACGAGCAGGGCCGCGCCACCCCCAAATACATGGCGCTCCGCCGCCTGATCGGGAGCTACGTCGGCGCCCTGCCCGACGTCCCAGCCCCGATCCCGGTGACCACGGTCCCCGAATTCACCCCCAAGGTCTGGACCTCGATCTGGGACGTCCTCCCTAAGCCGGTCTTCGAAGTACAACCGCAGCCATTCGAATCGCTGTCGCAAAACCAGGGCCTGATGCTCTATACAACCCACCTCGTGGGTCACCACAACGGCCGCCTGACCCTAACGGACCTCCACGACTACGCCACGGTCTATCTCGACGGTCAGTACGTCGGTTACCTCGACCGCCGCGAAGGCAAACGCTCCATCGAGCTCCCCAAAACCGATAACCCCCAACCCTACCTCGAAATCCTCGTCGAAGGCATGGGGCACATCAACTTCGCCCAGGAGCTCATCGATCCCAAGGGTATCACCGAGCGCGCAACGCTGTCGGGGATGACGCTGATGAACTGGGAGGTCTACCCGTTGCCGCTCAACCCGGCATTCATGAACGCCGTTCGCGCCAAAGCCAAACCCACGGGGCAACACCGAGGCATCTTCTTCCGCGGCAGCTTCAATATGGATTCGACCGCCGATACCTACCTCGACCTCTCCCACTACCAAAAAGGCGTCGTATGGGTCAACGGCCACAACCTCGGCCGCTACTGGAACATCGGCCCCCAACAACACCTCTATTGCCCCGCGCCCTGGCTGAAAAAAGGCGCCAACGAGGTCATCATCTTCGACCAGCTCCAAACCGATCCGGCCCCGGTCAGCGGCGTGACGACGCTGCAATGAGATGGCTCCTCGCCTGCCTGATAATTACCGGGTCCGTCCGCGCGCAGGCGCCCCGCACCGCGACGGCCCCGCCGAAGGCGGGGCCCCGGCCCGACTGGCTCGTGGGTGATCTCCCCCACCCCGCCGCGATCCGCCAGGACGGCGCCGAAGTCATCCTCGATAACGGCCTGGTCCAACGCCGCATCCGCCTCACCCCCAACGCCGCCACCGTCGGCTACCTCAACGAGACCAGCGGCGAACAATTGCTCCGCGCCGTGACCCCCGAAGCCCGCGTGACGCTCGACGGTAAGACCTACGCCATCGGCGGTCTCTATGGCCAAGCCGACAAAGCCTACCTCACGGAAGCGGAGATCCCAAGGCTGAGGGCGCACCCCGGAGACTTCACGCTAGTCCGCTGGCGCATACAACCACTGGCGCCCATGCTCGCATGGAAGACCCGCACCTGGACCGGCAACCCACACCAGGCCACCGGCAAGGAGCTCGTGCTCGTATTCGCGGCCACCCCCGGCTCCGCGGCCGACCCGGCCCTCACGGCTGAGGTGCACTACGCCCTCTACGACAACCTCCCGCTCCTATGCAAATGGGTCACCCTCCGCAACACCGGCGACAAGCCGCTCAAAGTCGACGCCCTCGTCAACGAGATCCTCGCCACCCCCGAAGAACAAAGCGCGGTCGTCGGCAGCACCGAACAAATGGCCAAGCCTCACGGTCTCTATATCGAATCGAACTACGCCTTCAACAACGCGATGCGGTACGACCTCTCCGACCAGACGACCCACTGGAAAGCCGATAGCACCTACACCTCGCAGGTAAACTATGACTATAAAACGCCCTGTCTGCTGGAAGTCTATCCCAACATCGGACCCGGCGTGACGCTCCAAAAAAACGACACCCTCGAATCCATCCGCACCTGGGAGCTCCTGATGGACAGCTACGACCGTGAACGGCGCGGTCTGGCGATCCGGAAATTCTACCGGACCGTCGCCCCCTGGACCACCCAGAATCCCATCTTTATGCACCTCGTCTCCAAGACGGACGAGGACGTGACCCGCGCTATCGATCAGTGCGCGGCGACCGGGTATGAGGCGGTGATCCTGAGTTTTGGCAGCCATTGCAGCCTGGAAGACACGACAAGGGACAACCTCGCCCGTTGGAAACGCCTGGCGGACTATGCGCACCAAAAACACATCCTGATCGGCGGCTATTCTCTCTTTTCCAGCCGGCGTATCAGCGACAGCGACGACGTCATCAGCCCCGTGACCCATAAACCCGGCGGCGCTTTCTTTGGCAACGCGCCCTGTTACGGCAGCAAATGGGGGTTGGGCTACCTTCAGCGGATAGAGACCTTTTTCACCGCCACCGGTTTTGACATCTTCGAGAACGACGGCCCCTACCCGGGCGACGTCTGCGCGTCCACCACCCACCCGGGTCACAAGGGCCTCGACGACAGCCAGTGGGAACAAATGCTGCTGCAAAAGAGCCTCTACCACTGGTGTAGCGCCCGCGGCATCTATGTCAACGCCCCCGACTGGTACTTCCTGGACGGCTCCAACAAGATCGCCCTCGGCTACCGCGAAGTAAACTTCTCCCTTCCCCGCGACCAGCAGGTCATCCTGAACCGCCAGAACATCTACGACGGTACCTGGGAAAAGACGCCCTCCATGGGTTGGGGCTTCGTGCCCCTTACCCGCTACCAGGGCGGCGGCCCCGAAGCCGTGCTGGAGCCGCTCAGCGAGCACCTCGACGACTACCGGCAATTGATGGTCCAATACTACGGCGCCGGCGTCCAGGCCTGCTACCGCGGTCCGCGGTTATACGACACCGATAGCACGCGCTCGCTCGTCGCGCAAACCATCGCCTGGTACAAGCGCTACCGCGACATCCTCAACGCCGACATCATCCACCTCCGCCGCCCCGACGGCCGCGACTGGGACGGCATCCTCCACGTCGACCCCCAAGGCCGCGTCAAAGCCTTCCTGCTCGTCTACAACCCGCTGGACGTCCCCATAACGCGCACCCTGACGGTTCCGCTGTACTATGCCGGCCTGGCCGGCAAAACGGTCACCGTCGCCTCCGCCGGCGCCGCCCAACGCGTCCCCGCCGGCGGCAACCTACAATTACAAGTACAAATTCCCGCCAGGGGCTATTCCTGGTACGCCATACAATGAAATACCTTTTCTGCTTGCTCCTCCCGGCCATCGCCAGCGCCCAACAGGTTACCTCTCCCGACGGCCGCACCACGATAACGCTGACGGTAGCGAACGCCCCGACACTAACGGTCACCCACAACGGCAAAACCCTCCTCGACCCCAGCCCCATCGGACTCCAACCCGACTCCGCGGCAGCACCCACCTGGAAGCCCGGCAAGTTCACGCAGCAAAAGGGCGACGGAATCCTCCATCCCCTGGCCCCCGTCAAATTCGCCAGCATCCGCGATCACTATAACGAAGGCACGCTGAATTTCAAAAACGGGCTGACCCTCGTCCTCCGCGCCTACGATAACGGCGTCGCCTACCGCTGGATCATCCACCGCAAGGGCGACTATAAGGTCTGGAACGAAAGCCTCCACCTCCAGTTCCACGAAAACGACACCACCTGGTACCCGCTGGAGGAAAGCTTCTACTCCCACAACGAACGCGCCTTTAACCCGCATCCGCTCGACAGCATCGGCCCCCAGCAGCTCGCCAGTCTACCGGTGTTAATAAAGTCGGGCGGAACCGACGTCTATTTCACCGAAGCCGACCTCTACGACTACGCCGGTCTTTGGGTGACCGGCGATAACAAGGGCGGACTAAACGCCACTTTTCCAAAATATCCCAAGATGCTCCAAAAGACCGGCGACCGCGACGAAAAGGTACTGGAGCGCGAAAATTACATCGCCACCGCCAAAGACGACAAAGTCCTCCCCTGGCGCCTCCTGGCCATCGAAGACAACGACGCCGGCCTCCTCACCAACACACTCGTCTACCAGCTGTCGCGCGGCACCACCCAGGACTACAGCTGGGTGACCCCCGGTAAGGTCTCCTGGGACTGGTGGAACGACAACAACGTCTACGACGTGGACTTCCGCGCGGGTATCAACACCGCCACCTACGAATATTACGTTGACTTCGCCGCCAAATACGGACTCAAGTACATCATCCTCGACGAAGGCTGGAGCCCTGTAACGGACATCCTGAAGGTCGTCCCCGACATCGACATGCAAGCCCTGCTGGACCACGCACGCGCCAAAAACGTGGGCGTCATCCTTTGGGTCGCCTGGCGGGCGCTCGACGAGCACCTCGAAGAAGCCCTCGACCTTTACGCCCGCTGGGGCGTCAAGGGCATCAAGGTCGACTTCATGCAACGCGACGACCAGCTCATGGTCAATTATTACGAACGCGTAGCCAAGGCCGCCGCCGCCCGCCACCTGCTCGTTGACTTCCACGGCGCGTACAAACCCACCGGTCTGGACCGCCAGTACCCCAACTGCCTCACCCGCGAAGGCGTCGCCGGCAACGAAAACCTGAAGTGGAACGACCCGCGTATGGGCCCCAAGCACAACCTCACCCTACCCTTTACCCGGATGGTCGCCGGTCCCATGGACTTTACCCCCGGCGCCATGTTGAACGCCACCAAAAACGACTGGGCCACGAGCTTCAGCAACCCGATGTCAAAGGGCACGCGCTGCCAGCAGCTGGCGATGTATGTCGTTTACGAAAGCCCGCTCCAGATGCTGTGCGACAACCCCACCCACTATTATAAGGAACCCGAATGTATGGACTTCCTGTCCACCGTCCCCGCCACCTGGGACACGACCGTCGTCCTCCACGCCCGCACCGGCGACTACCTGGCCCTCGCCCGCCGCGCCGCCAACGGTGACTGGTACATCGGCGCGATGACCGACTGGACGCCCCGCGACCTGACCCTCGATCTTTCTTTCCTCGGTCCCGGCACCTGGAAAATGGACAACTGGCAGGACGGCCTCAACGCCGACCGCAACGCCCAGGACTTCAAACGCGTCCAGGGCACGACCGTAACCGCCACCCAACCCCTCACCATCCACCTGGCCCCCGGCGGCGGCTACGCCGCGCGGCTCACCAAACAATAACCCCCGCCCGCGGCGCGGATTTACCGCGCCGCGGCCCCCGTTGGCAACCCGCCGCCCCTAAAACCTACGCCTCATACTTCAGACAAACCACTCCTCCCCCACACCGGTTAACCGAAGCCAACCGCAAGCCGCAGGATTCATCCATAAAAAGCCTGCGCCCTCCCCCGGTGAGCACCGGGCATATAAAAAGATGATACTCATCCACGAGATTCTCCCGCATCGCCGCCTGCGCCAGCGAAATACTGGCAAACAGCACGATGTCCTTTCCGGGAGCTGATTTGAGCGCGCGTATCGCCGGGGCCGCATCGCGCGCCTCCACAAAAGCGGACTCATAAGCCCCCCAGGGCGCCTCCTTCAGCGATTGGGAAAACACGATCTTATGCGCCTGGTTCATCCGCTGCGCCAGCAAACCGCTCTCCAGGGGCACGTTGGGCCAGACCGCGGAAAACTGCTGGTAGGTCGCCCGGCCCATCAACACGGTATCGATGGTCTGTAGGAACGCCACCTGCTCGGGTTCGGCGAAGGTGTCGCGCACCAGTCCGGCAAAAAAATCCAGTTGTCCATTCTTGTCGGAAACAAAGCCATCCAGGGACAGCCATTCGGAAATAATAAGCTTTCGCATGTAGGAGAAATTTAAAAGCGAAAGTAGTCCGGATGGCTGCGCGCGAGCAATGGCATCTATGACAAGAATACCGGTTGATGATGCCAAGTACCGACGCAACGTTAAATTAATACAAGAAGTCGCTCCATCTCCATAGATTTACGGGCCCTTATCATTCACCAAATTTGAAGAGATGGAGTCTATGGAGGACCAAGACCTGCTCCTGCTGCTTGTGAATGGCGACCACGAGGCTTTTTCGACTATATACAAGAAATACTGGCGTAGAATATTCGTCGCTGCCTACGACAGTCTCCAGGACGTCAAACAAAGCCAGGACATCGTCCAGGACATCTTTGTCCGTCTCTGGGAAAAACGCGGAGACTACGAAATCAAGAACCTCAACGCCTACCTGTATTCCAGCGTCCGGCACAGCGTACTCAAGACCGTCACCTCGGAAAAAGTAAAGGACAGCTTCTTCGCCGCCCTCCGCCGCCTCACCATGGAAGCATCCTCCGCCGACCACGACATCCTCACCGCCGAGCTCCTGAAGGCCTACCACGCCCTCCTGGAAAAAATGCCGCCCCAACGCCGCAAAATTTTCCAGATGCGCTACGAAGAAGACCTCAAGACCCGGGAGATCGCCGAACGGCTCAACATCACCCAGAAGACCGTCCAGAACCAGCTCCTCACCTCTTATATGGAGGTGCGCTCGATCATGACCGAGGCATTGGTCGTCGCGGCGGCAGTTGAGGCGTGCCACCTGGCCGCCCGATAAAGCCGCACACGAGCCCGCACACACGGCCCCACGCAAGGCGCCAATATTACCACATCGTTAAGCCTGTCCAAACGAATAGGAGATTTTTCCAAACGCCGCTCCTACTTGGGAACCCCAGTAGGTATGAAATTACTCCAGATCACGGCGGCCGTGGCATTAATAGCATGGTCGCTTTCTTCCTGCACTAAAACAACCAATAACAACAATGGTGGCCTCAGCTATGGCATCACCGGTATCGAACCGCAGTTCGCGGGCGCCGGCGATACGATCGACGTCTATGGCGTAGGTTTCGCGGCCAGCGCTACCGGCAACATGCTTACCGTCAACGGTGTACAGGCAACCATCGTAAAAGCAACCCCCGAAGACCTGACCATCGTCGTCCCCACTGCCCCCAAGCAGGGCAACGTCCAGGTCAAAACCGGATCCCAGAGCTTTACCTATACGGGGCCCTTTGTGCTCGGCGCCGTAGTGACCGGATCGCAGAGCAAAAGCGTGACCTGGACGGCAAACAATCTCTACATAATAAAGGGAAAGGTCGAGTTCCAAAAGGGCGCCACGCTCACGGTGCAACCCGGCACAACCATCTTATGCGACCGGGACACACTGGCCTCGCTCATCATCGACGACGGCGCAAGCGTCTCGATGAACGGCACGCCCCAGCAACCGATCGTCTTTACGTCTATCATGCCCGAAAAGCTGCGATTCCCCGGAGACTGGGGCGGCATAATGCTTTCCGCCAGCACGGCCGCCGGAACCGACAGCATCAGCTACGTGCGCATCGAATACGCGGGTAACCACATCCCCAACTTACCCGGCGCCGCGCTCGAAATCGACCGGAGCGAACCGGCCGGCAACATCCACCACGTACAGACTTCTTACAGTGGCAGCGATGGGTTTAGAAGCGCGGGCAACGGCACGATTTACCTCCAATACCTCGTCGCCTTTGGGGACGCCGGGAACGACTTTTCATTCCTGGGTGCGGTGCGCGCCTTCGGCCAATTCTTCCTGGGGCTGAAGGACCCCCAGTTCGCGGACCAGCTGGGCGCGGACGGCCTCCTGGTGCAATCGACCCAGCCGGTGACGCTCAGCAATATATCCCTCGTCGGCTATGACGGTATCGGCCGGAACTGCATCACGACCAGCTACTATGACTACAGCGTCCCGGACTACGCGATCGATGCGAACGCGGGCCGGGGCATACACGTCAGCGGCGCTGGCACGCTCCAGCTCTTCAACTCGATGGTGGCCGCCTCCTGGCTGGCGGGTATTTCGCTGGATGGCCCGGCGGCCTGGAACGCCTATGAGAACGGCGGCACCGTGGTCCGTCAGACCTCCTTCACCTTCCCGGTTTCGGCGGGCGACCCCGGCTACAACAAAAGCCTTACGATCCCCTATTCCGGGTTCGCGTTTTCCAGCGAGAACATATCCGGTCCGTACTCTGGTTTTGAGCGGACGGAGAACAGCGCGCAGTACGCCGCATTTACGACCTACAACGATACCACGCCATTAAAGCTGAAAGTGTTGAGCACCGGCCAGCCGATCACCGATGGGCTGGGCATCCACAATATGGCGGACTCCCTGCACCTGAATGCGCCCCTGCTGACGATCCAGACAGGTTCTCCCCTGTTGATGGGTCAGGATTACGGCGACGCCCGGCTGGCGGATCCCTTTTTCGACCGCACCGCCGCCTTTCGGGGCGCCTTCGGACCTGCCGACTGGACCAGCGGCTGGGCCAGTTTCGCCCCCGAGCTTTCCCCTTACGAATAACTCCATAGACATCCGATATGCGATCCATTGTAAAATATTTGCCCCTGCTGTTGCTACTGGCGGCTTGCAAAAAAGATACGCCGGCAGGCGCCACCTTGAACGTGTCCGGTTTCAGCGCCGCGGTATTCGCCACCGGGGATGCCGTTTCCATCTATGGCTCCGGCTTCGATCCCGACCCCACCAAGGACGTCGTGCTGTTTAATGGCGTGCCGGGAGAGGTGGCGACGGCTTCCGCCAACCGGCTGCAAGTCATCGTCCCGCTGCTGATCGATGACGGCAAGGTTACAGTGGCCGTGCACGGGCAGACCGCCGAAAGCCGGCAGAGTTATACCATCGTAAACGTGCTCCAGGGCTTGTACACGGCCAATTTTATACTTACCCCCGATAAGAGATACCTCCTCCGGGGACCGGTCGTATTCCAGGGGAAGCTCATCATACAGGCGGGAACCGTCATTTATGGCGAAAAGGTATCCCATGCCTCCCTGACGGCTTCGGATGTCGATTGGGAAGGCACCGCCGCGAACCCCATCGTCTTTACCTCCGACCAGGCGTCGGGCGACCGTGCTCCCGGCGATTGGACGGGCATTTCCCTCGTGACACCCGTGACTCCCGGGCTGAACCTGCAGTTCGCACCCCTCGGACAAGCGACGTATGTCCGGGTGGAATACGCCGGCTTCCACGCCAACGGGGCGGGTGTCCGGGGTGTGGCGGTCAATCTGTACACCGACAACCAAAGTACGCTGCGGTATATCGAGGCCGCTTATAGCGCGGGAGATGGGTTCGAAATCCAAAACGAGACACAGAGCAGCGCCACGGCTTACGCGGACCACCTGGTAGCGGTTGGCTGCGCGGGAGATGATTTCCTGCTCAACTACGGCACCATGGTGATCCAATTCGCGCTGGGTCTGAAAGACCCCTACAACGCGGATGTGGCTTCCAGCAATAGCCTCGGTGTCAATGGCGGCGGCGGCGTCATGAGTAATTTTACCCTGGTTGGTTATAACCCGACCGCGCGGAATGTCGCCGGAGCCTCCTCGTCCTCGCCGTTGAACAACAATGCCGGCGCAGGGGTTTCCATTGGCGAGTTCGTGCAGGATGGCCGGATTGGCTCCGCCGGCAGCGGCGGGAACTTTTTTATGTACAATTCCGTGATCGCGGCCGGTTGGAAAGCAGGGTTGGCTTTGTATGGCATCGACAATCCCGACTACAGCTACCCTTACGCGCTGCAGAGCAATTTCATCTTCTATGAAGACAGCATCCCCTGGGGCAGCGGGGAAGGTGTTAGGGAGAACCAATTGCGATACAACTACTTCGTAGGCACGGCCCCGGCAGACTATCCTTTCCGCGGCGGCATCTTCGCCCGCCAAGGCCATAATCCCGGCGCGCAATCGGCTTTTGACGACGTCACGGCCACCCACCAGGACACGCTCTTCGGATTCTACAACGATACCGCCAACAGCATAGCCGACATCGGAATCCAGGGATTGACCGACTATGGCAAGCTCACCGCCCCGGTCGTATTGCCGGCTACGGGTTCCCCCCTGCTGACAGGCGCGCGTTTTCCCGCATTCACGAACGCCAATAACCCCCTGCTTAACAAGGACGTCCTCTATATAGGCGCTTTTGGAACTGTCGACTGGACGGCGAACTGGTGCAACTTTAACCCCCAGCAAACCCAATACTGATTATGAGACTATTACTGATATGCCTGCTGTCGGTATGGACAGAGCTGCTTTGGGCGCAAGGGCCCGCCAACACGGGTATCACGGGGACGATCCTCGACGGCAAGACGCCTATGGCCGGGGCCTCGGTGACCTTACAGGAAACCAAGCAGACCTCTGTCAGCGCGCAGAACGGTGAGTTTGTTTTCTACCTGAAGCCCGGCATTTATACCCTTGAGATCCATTTCGTCGGGTATAAGCCCCAGGTACGTAAAATCGTCATCGGTCCTAACCAGATGGTCCGGCAATCGTTCGGTTTGATCTCCGACTCCCGGATGATGGGAGAGGTCACCGTCCAGGCTACCCGCCGGATGACCACGGTCAAGCAGCTGCTGGAGCACCGTAAGGCGTCCGCCAACATCGAGGACGCCATCGGCGCGGTACAGATCGAAAAATCGGCCAGCATCACCACCGCCCAGGCCCTGCAACGCGTGACGGGCGTCACGATAAAGGACGGGAAATACATCACGGTGCGTGGGCTTAGCGACCGCAACGTCGTGGTCCAGCTGAACGGTTCCCGGCTCGCCGGCGCGGATGCCAGCCGGAGCTCGGTGGCGGTGGACCTGATCCCGGCCCAATTGCTGGACAACATCATCGTCTCCAAATCGGTCACCCCCGACAACCCGGGCGACGCCAACGGCGCGGTAGTCGAAATCCGCACCAAGTCCATACCGGACGCCCGCTTTCTCCAGTTGAACGCACAGACGGGTTTCAACGGGAACATCGGCGTCTTCGGCTATGTCAACTCCTTCCAGGATGGCAATATGGGTTTCTTTGGCCAGAACGTCCGCAAGCTGGGACTTACACAGGACTATAACAACCTCATCCAGGACTATACCGCCCAGGGCTATTCGGCGCCCAACGGCACCATGGCCGCGGGGTTATCGAATGCTATCCAGGCCAGCAGCATCGACCAGGCGCACTTCAATGAAGCCCAGCGGATAAACTCCATCATGGAGAAAGGGTTTAGCCCGTACCTTACCACCAAACCGGTGGTGGCTTCCCCGGACCAGATTTATGGGATCACCTTCGGCGACAAGTACGTACTCAAAGGCGACAAGGCCATCGGCCTGATCCTGGGGGTAAACTATTACAACCGTACAACGTCGAACACCAACGGTCAGAACAACCTGTATTCGGTCCAGGAACCATCGGCCAGCGGCACCAACCAGGGCGTGCCCAACATAGTATATCCCAACGAGCAACGGCTGATTCCCATTTACAGGCTCAACGAAAGCACGGGTAACCACCAGCTCAACTATGGCGGCCTGGCCACCCTTGCCTTCCGGTTCAACCGGTTTAACGAGATCAGCTTCACGTACAGCGGGAACTTCGGGACCGAAACGAACGCCACCCAGGAAGTCGGGGTCGAAAACCCTAACCTGAAGATTGCGGACCCGGTGGTCCTGGCCGTTTTCCCCGATCACCAGAGCCTGTATGACTTTATTTTGCGGTCCACCCAGCGCTCGTTGAATTCCTACCAGCTCAAGGGCGAGCACCGCTTTCACCTGGAGAAAAAATGGCTGCCGTGGCAGCTCAGCTATACGTTTGCCGTCTCCCAGGCCAGACAGGACGATCCCGACTACCGGGACACCCGGATGCGTGTGGACTCCCTGGGCCGTATTCCCAATCCCCTGCTGAACTCCCAAAACATCAACGTGGCGCAGTACATCCCTTCCGAGTACACGTATACGTATTTCGCCGAATCGGACCGCTACTACCGCCACCTGAACGAGACCAACACCAACGACAAGATCGACCTGGTGATGCCGTTCCACATCGCCAAAAAGATGGAGTCGTACGGCAAGATCGGTGGGTATTACTATGGACGCAACCGGACTTACGAGGAATCCCTTTTTGCCCGCACGGATGAAAGCCCGGTCACGCTCAACAACGCCGGTGGCTACAGCCAGGTGCCCGGGGACCTGACCAGCCTGGGGGGCAACCTGACGGCCTGGGCGGGCCCCGGACAGGTAGGGGTCCGGGAAAACGCCAACACCGGGGAAGGTTCCCCCCTGGTCCCGGGATATCTCTATATCCCCCAGGCCGGGATCACGGAGATTGCCAACACCGGCCACATCTTTATCAACAGCTACCACGGGAGCGAGGCGGTAACGGCCTTTTACGCCATGGCCGACCTGAATATCGACAGCGCCTGGCGGATCGTGGGCGGTCTGCGGGTGGAGAACACCAGCTTCCAGTCCAATCCCGACACGGCCAACACCAATTTTTCCCAGCTCACCAATATCTACGACAAGCAAGATTTCATACGGCAGTACGTTACCAATTATCTGGCCTACAACTGGCTGCCTTCCGGATCGATCATCTACCGCGGGGTCAGGCACGTGAACTTCCGCGTGGCCTACTCCAAAACGCTGATCCGGCCGGAAATGAACGAGATCGTCCTGTCCGCGCAACGCGACCCGATCCAGGAGCTGATCGTCTACGGGAACAACCGCCTGACGAATGGCGTCTTTACCAACTACGACTTCCGTACCGACTGGTTTATCGGGGATGAGGAGCTGGTATCCGGCTCGGTATTCTACAAAACGGTCGTAGACCAGCTGGAACGCGTGTACACCAACGGGAGCATCGATCCGTATGGCTTCCAGACAAGCTATGTCAGTTTCCGGAACAATCCCTCCATCGGCCGTGTGTACGGGATCGAGGCCGAATTCCGGAAAAACCTGAAGCAGCTTTTTCCTGCGGGCAAATACATCTTTATCGGGGCCAACCTGATGCTGGCCCGGAGCCGTACACGGCTGGACTCCGTGGAGTACAACGTCGTCAGCCGCCTGGACCGGAATGCCTCCTGGTACCGTCCGTTGGTGGACCAGCCCGACCTGGCCCTGAACGTAAATATAGACTTCGACTACCCCAAATGGGGCACGCAGTTCAACGTCCTGCTCAACAAAACGGGGAAACGCCTCAGCGACATCAACTCGGACGGCTCCCCCAATATCTATGAGTACCCCGCGGCCACCCTGGACGCGGTACTGTCCCAGCGGATTTGGAAGCGCCTGGAATTCAAAGCCTTTGTAAAGAACCTGCTGAACAGCACGACCTATTACCGGTACGCCAACCCGGGGCCCTCTAAAACCTACGGGGAGTACAACCAGGAATACATCCGCCGCGCCTTCAACTATGGCTCGGTGTATACGTTCGGATTCAAATACACGCTCTAATATGAGGAACAAAATCGTACTGGCCGCCGTGCTGTTTACAGCCCTGATTGCCGGCAGCTGCAAAAAGGAGCTAAAGGATTTCCACACCTACCAGCCCCTGGGCAATACCAAGCTGGACTCCGTGCGGTTGTACAACCTGCTGCCGGACTCCAGCGGCGGGTATCCCGGGTTCGGCTACGTTTTATACGTCAACGATTCCGCCGTCGTTTACAAGGGGAAGGGACTTTCCAATACCGTCACATACGGCACACCGGCGGCTATCCTGTTGCCGACCCAGGGGGGGACCTTCGACATCAAGCTGATGAAATATGTGAACGATTCCCTGCCACCGGCGCATCCCCGGCCCAGCCTGGTCGTCTGCGAAAAAACGATCACCGTATCCGCGAACAGCGGTTACGGGAGCATGTTCTTTTACGACAGCGCCGGTACCGCGACGGCCATGTACCTGCCCCAAACGACGTCGGACCCCGGCGCCCCGGGTTTCGGACACTACAAGCTGCGGATGATCAACTTCGGGTATGACTGGCAAAACCAACCCTACTACGGACCCTATGCCAATTCGGCGGGAACCAAATTCGACATGCAGCTGCGGTATCCCGACTCCACGATCGTAAAGGGACAAGACCTGGTCCATTTCGGCACCGTCAGCGGCTATGTTGAATTCCCGTATGAGACCGCGCAATACATCGTATACAACCTGACGCAACAGATGAACGATCCCTATACCGCTCACCTCGACGAGGCATTCGGCGCTTACGGTTTGTACCAGGACCTTTCGGTCAACTACACGAACAATTACGGGAACTATGTCCTTCCGAACCCCGGTACGATATTCGGAGCCTATCTATACCCGCCGGACGTGTCCACCGTGGAACAGACGGCGAACATCTCCAGCTACCCCTTCGCGGCGGGCGGTTGTTATTCGGTGCTGGTCATCGGGAACATCTATACGGTGATCCTGGACAGGCAGTACGGCATCGGCACCGCGGACAACATCGGGAAAATCCAGCTGGTCAATACCGATCCCAGCCAACCCAACATCCAGGTATTGATCAGCGGCGCGGACGGTCATTCCCGGTCGGCCACCCTTTCCTTTGGCCAGGCGGATACGCCTTTTGCCGTCCCCGCGGGCCCGGTGACCTGTACGTTCAGCGCCAAGGGACAGACGTTGTATACGTACCAAACCTCTGTCATCCGTTTGGCGAACCAGGCCTTGTATTTCATGGAAGACCTCAACCATATCCCTTTTGTCTTTGCCACCAATGTCGCCGTCGACGGTACCGACTATATACCCCCTGTTCCGTACGGCGGACCTCCCGCTCAGCAACAACTGGCCACGGTCAACACCCTCAACCTCGTGCCGGATGCGGGCAATGTTTTTTTCACCGCCGTCCAATACACGACCGGGACGTTCGAAACCAACATCAGCGGTGACGTTCCGTACGAAGGTACCGGCACTACCGCGGCACAATGGGACGGTACCATCCCTGCCACCTATTTCGCGCTCCACCTGACGACCCAACGGTCCGACTCCCTTTCCGGGGCCAAGGTCGCGGACTGGAATATCCCCTTTCCCAAGACACCCACCCCCGGGACCTTTACGCTCGTCGCCGCCGGCCGGCTGAACGCCACCGACGCCAGCCAGAAGCCACGGTTGTTCCTGGTCCGGCACAGCAACTTCATCTACAAAGCACAATAGTATGACCCGCTACCGATCCATATTTCTCTGGGCCCTGCTGGGCGTGCTGCTCTGGTCATCCGCGTTGATGACGGGCGGCTGCGCCAAGAACCGGCTGTTCACCCACGTGGACTCCATACCGGAAGTGCCCAACCAATTCCACTTCTTCAATGCGTTCTGCTACGACAGCTCGCTCAGCCTCTCGATCGACGGTCTGCTCCGGGAAAACGTCCCTTCCTTTTCGATGAGCCAATACTACCCCAGCTCCAGCGCCTTCAACCTGAATGCTGAACAACCCAACAGCAAGCTGGTGGTGATCAACGATCCAAAGAACACGGCACAGTTTTTCAGCCAGAATACCTTTCAGTTCGAACCCCAGGTCAGCTACCTGGTATACCCTACCTTCCCCGCCTACGACACCCTGTACGGCCCCCAGCGCGGAAGCGTCGCCCCCGCCCTGGCCTATATACCCGAGGACGTCAATACGCCCTTCGACGGCACTGCCCGGGTGCGCGTCCTCAGTATGCTTGCCGGCGGCACCAACACCTCGATGTCCGTGGCGCCCGACCAGGGAGCGGGGACGACCCTGAACCTAAATACCAACGTGTACTACCCAACGCCCGGTATCGCCTCCTCCTATTACACATCCACCGAGCCCGGCACCAAGGTCATAAAGGTTACGGTCAACGGGTCGACCGCGTTGCAGTTCACCTACCTGCCGGTCGCGCTGGGCAACCATAACTATACCTTTTTCGAAGTCGGCGATGCCAAGAACTACCTGAACGGAAAAGAGAAGCTGCCCGCGCTGTACATGTTGCAGGACGGAGACCCCACCACGCTCAAGGCGCTCACGCTTTCCTCGCTGACGTTCCCGGGAAATGCCTCGACGGTCGCCTCCGTCACCGTCATCAACGACGCGTATAACCTACCGGGGCTGCTCGCCGTGGGCGACCCCGCCAACCCCACCTATTACACCTATATCCACGTCGCCTTCAACCAAAGCTCCACCACCGTGATCCGCTGGCCGACAGCAGGATCGCCTCCGTTCGAGGATGTCGGTGACGCCTACGACCCTGCTATGAACTACAGCCCCCCTTTCCCGGCGAAATTGCTCGGTTCTCCCGGCAGGACGTCCAACCTGCAGCTCAATCCCGGCATTTATACCGTCGGCGTCACGCCGCAGGGCTCCTTTGGACCGTTGTACGACCAGTTTACCTACAGCTTCGAGCAGGGCATCGCCTATACTGTTTACCTCATGCCCAACGATACATCCGCCACCCATTGCGGCGCCATGGTCGTGCAAAACAGCCTGGCCCCCGACCCGGCGGTCTTCAAGCTGCGGATCATCAACGTAATGGGCGGCGCGCCCCAGGTGGACGTGCACGTCGGCAGCCCGACCGGTCCCCTGCTCGCCTCGGACGTGCCCTATGGTCAGCAGACGGACTACCTGAGCCTTTCGCCCACGTCGGTCAACCAGCAGCTCTATGTCACGCTGGCGGGCTCCGGCACGGTCCTGATGCCCACTTCCGTCCACCCCACCGATCCGAACCTGGTCATTTCCATGCCGTATACGGCGGGGAACTGCGCCACGCTGTCGCTCATGGGGCTGGTGCCCGGTACGCCTTATTCCGGTTACGGCGGGGCTTTCGGACCCTATGCGTTGTATACGACCGATTCCTATATCAACTTGAATAATGCCTATTCCGGCGGGCGTCCCACTCAACTTTATTACTAATGAAGACAAGATACTACCTTCTCCTCCTGGGCTGTTTCTTTGCGTGTACCAAAAAGGTCGACGTGAAGGTGGGCGTCCCTTCGATCACCGCGGTTAACAAAACCGTCGTTGCCGTGGGTGACACGCTGGTGATCACCGGTTCGCAGTTCAGCGCGGACACCGCCGACGACCTGGTTGCCATCGGTCTCATGAGCCAACGCGTGATCGCCGCCACACCCACCCAGCTGTCGGTGATCGTACCCAAGGGCACCCAAAGCGGCCAGCTGACCGTGGCGCTGCCCAGGGGCCAGGCGGCCAATTTCGCCACCCCGATCAGCGTCCAGGCCTTTGGGGCGCCGTTCATCACCTCGGTATTCCCCACCAGCGCGTATGGCGGAGACACCGTCGTCGTGACGGGCGGCAACTTCACCTCCCCCTCCACCAGCCTCGGCGCCTTTGTCTCCGGGACGCCTTGTACCATCTTCAACGTCAGTGACTCGGTCATCCGGATGGTCGTGTCGGGGATTGCCTATACCGGCCCCCTTACGGTCACCGCTAACGGACAGACCTCGCTCCCTTACGCCTTCAAGGTGCTCAAGGTGGACCCGCTGGCGGACGGCCGTATCTACTGGTTCGAGCCGGTGATGGGGCTGGTGCCTGGTGAGTTCGGCGGCCAGGTGAATGCCGTCGTGGGTACCGACCTGTTTAAAGGGAAGGACTCCAGTACGACCTTTCCCTTTGCGGACCTGGTGTTCAAAAATTCCTTCCTGGACTTCGACGGGACCGACCAGAACTTCGACAACCCCATCGTCAGGGATGCCTCGGGGCGTCTGTACTACCTGTCCATCGAAGGCCTATTCGATCAGCAGACTTATCAGGATACCTTCCAGTATAACCTCGTCCGGATAGACCCCAACAGCGGCTTTAGCCGCACCGTCCTATGGTCCATGTCCCAGGGCGACCCATACAACATCCCGTATACCGAAATCAACTTCGGGGTGCCTTCCTATCCGTATCCCCAGGATATCCCGATTACACCGCAGCCGGTGATCGCGATCAACGGGAACCAGCTCTATATAAAGATGGGTTATTCCAATACCTACCTGACCGGCGATGTGTCGGGCTCCAGCCCGGTCTTTACCACGACAACGGGTTTGTTGGATGACTCCGTGTCCTATGGGCCGCAGTTCTCCGCAAACTACCTTTTTTACAAATCCGTGTGGTCTTCGAATGGCTATGCCCTGGACCTCATCAACCTGCATTATATGCCCAAGGGCGGAACCGTCAGCAAGGAAGTCGTGCTACCCGCCGGGCAGACGATCCTCACCACCTTGACCGATCCATCCCATGGCGATCAAATATTGATCGTCACTGTCGACGGGCAGCCCGCCTACGGCGCCGTCGTCACCAGCACGATCTACAAGTTCGATGCGGGTACGGAAACACTAAAAAAGCTATACGACAAAAGCAATTGGGCGGATGCGCTCGCGTATAACGGCGACAACGGGACCACGCCAACGACCACCGGCTGGCTGTGGACCGGTTCGCACATATACTATGCCAACAGCAGCCGGAGCCTCACGGTCAATGAGCAGACCGGCCTGACCGACGTCTACAACAGCCTTTATCGCCTCAACGACGACGGCAGCAGCACCAAGAATTATACGGTGTATGGTCAAATGGAGCCCGGTGGCTCGCCCGGCGCCAGCGCCTATACTTTTATGTTCATCGGAGCCAAATAAAAACCGGAGTATGAAAAAATTAATCCTCCTCATCGCCCTGCTGGCGTTATTCGGATCCTGCAAAAAGCAGCAAATACCCGACCCCGCCTACGCGAACGCCTATGCGCGCTTTGTCTTTATCGACGCCCCCGGGCAGGCCAAACTCCAGTTCTATATGGATGGAAAAATCAACGCCAACGGGGATTCCTCGGTCAACAGCCCGGACGGCTCGGTATACCAGCCGGACAATTCGATACCGACCACGACCCTGGTCAACATCCCTTCAGGGGGCTGGACCGACAAC
>NZ_DATJIY010000224.1:0-14181 GCF_035492835.1 Dinghuibacter sp. | reverse complement strand
CGGACTCGCCGTCGGAAGAGCTTTCGAACTCGGTGCCCTTGTCGTCGGTTAATTTAAAGAGGGAATTGTCGAGGGTGTGTTCTTCCTTGTCGTTGTTCCGGAAGGTGACATTTATCACGAGAAAAACGCCGTCGGCTTTTTTCCGGTCGAGCTCGCCTCCGACCTCTTTTAGGAACTTGGCGTTGTTGACGACATAGGAGAAATTGCCTACGTCGACCGGGTCGCCGATTTTCCTGGAGGTGGGTGAGGCGACGGCGGCGGTGGGGCTGGAAGAGGCGACGCCACAGGCGGAAAGGCTGACGACGAGGGTCAGCATGATGAATTTTTTCATTTTACGGTTTTGAGGTTACACGGTACATTCAGGAAGACTCAATAGATTGTCCGGGCGATAGGCATCCGCCTCCGTCTTGAGGTATTTCCGGCCATTTCGCTGCGCAACGACGACATTTACGCTGCGACCTTTTACGTCGACGTAGAAGTGTTTGCCGTCTTCAATGGATTTGATCGCTTCCATTTCCGTCAACTTCCAATGAGAGCGGTCGCTGTTGATACCACCGATGTGGGAAATCCGCTCGTGGGCGTCGAGGTGATCGCCGCGCTTGTTGATGCAGGTGATCTGGTATCTGGACATGGGAAATGATTTATGATGACCCGAAAATGCGATTTTCGGGCCGCATCGTTTTACGGGAAACCATAAATGAAAAAACCCGCGCCGGGAGTGGCGCGGGTAATGACGATTTCAGAGAGGGGCAGGCGCCGGCGGCGCGCCGCGAAAACCTAGAATACGTTATATCCGAAGCTGATGTAGTAGAGCCCCCCGATGGACGGCCCTCCCAGCTCGTTGACGTAGTACTTATTCAGGATATTGCTGCCCCCGAGCTTGATCATCGAACGGATCTTCGGCAGCTTCATGCTGATTTGCGCGTCGAGCGTCCCGATCGCGGGAAGCGGGCCGCTGATGAAGGTGTTCTCGGTGGCGCACGCTTCCTGCCAGCGGTAGGTGACGTTGAAACCGTAGCGTTTGGCGATGGTGTAATTGGCCAGCGAAAGGTTGAACTTCCATTCGGGGGTGTTGAAGAACGTCACGAGACCGGCCTGGACGTTGTTCAGCTTATTGAAAAGGACGTTGCCGGTGGCGATAAAGCCGCGGGGCAACAGGTAGTCGAGGCTGAGACCGCTGCCATAGGTGTTGACCTTGGTGTTGCTGTTGACGGCCATTTCATAGATGGCCTGGGCGGGCGTGCTGGGGTTTTGGACCAGGACGGCGGTGGTGATGAAGTTGGTGTAACGGGCATAGAAGGCGAAGAAGTCGATCAGGAGCTGCTGGGCGACGACGCCTTTATAACCGATCTCGTAGGAGCTGACGCTTTCGGGTTTGAAGGTCTTGTACTGGAAAGGCGTGGGGGGCACGCCGGTGGCGGCGTAGTGGTTGAGCGACGCGGTGTCGAAGGTGGTGCCTCCGTTGAGGTTGTAGGCGTTGGCGAACTGGGGCAGGCCGCCGATCAGGCGCGCCTGGCCGGTATTGAGGTCGATGTACTGGTTTTGGGTGGAGGGAAAACGGTACGCCGTCTGATAAGACAGCCTTATGTTATTGTCCTTGGCCACCTTGATCAGCGCGGTGACGCGGGGGGTGAAGCGGCCCTGGAAGTTTTCGTTCTTGTCATAGCGGCCGGCGACGGTGATGTGAAGGATGTCGTCGATAAAGCCTTTCTGGATTTGAGCGTAGACGCCTTCTTCGTTGATGGGGATGGTCCCGGCGGTGTCCGCGAAGAGGGTGCCGTGCGAGTTCAGCACATACCGCTTGTAAGTGGCGCCGACGGTGATGTCGGCAAATTTGATCACGTCGGCGAAGTCATACATGCCATCGGCGACGTACAGGTTGGTGCGGTCCACGAACAAGCCGCCTTGCGGGATAGCCTGGCCCTTGAGGGTATTGAAGGCGGCGTTCCACCCGGGTGTGCCGGGCAGCACACGGAGGGAGTCGGCCTTGGAACGGGCAAAGGCCTGGGCCTGGGCATAGGGTACCCCTTGCGCGAGCGCGCCGATATAGTCCTGGGTATAGGTGGGCGCCCAAACGTTCCTCGTACCCGACCAGCTCTCGTTGATCAGCTGCGCCAGGACGGTGACGTTGTAGGAGTCGCCTGAATTTTCCTGCGTGGTATACGCGCGGACGTAGAAGTGGCGTCCCTTGACCTCCGCCTTGTACTGGCCGATCTTTACGTTCTTGAGGTCATACCGGTCGGAACCCGTATAGACGGTATTGGCGATCCCATAGTAGGCGGTGAGGCTGGCCACGGTGGAATTGGTGATCTTGTAGGACAGCACCCCATCCAATTTGAAGTTGTAGGTGTTGTAGTCGACCAGGTACTTCTCGTTGTAGCCGGTGCGGGAGACGATGGAATCGGCCCCGGCGGGGATGAGGAAACCATACCCCGCGGCGCGCATCGCCTGGTTGACGTTGAAGTTGATCTCGTCCCCATATACGTTGACGCCGTTATAAGACGAGAGGTTCCGGTCGCCGGGGATGCTTTGGCCGAGCAGCTGGGAATAGTTCGAATTATTGGAGGCCTCCCAGTCCGTCCCCGCGATATACTCCCCGGAAAGCCGGAAGGCAAACCGGTTATTGAAAGCCTTGGCATACCGCGCCGCCCAGTCGTAGTAGGGTTTGGCGGCGGTGTTCGCGTCGCCGACGTGGTTTACGCCCTGCTTGACCTGGACGCTCAGGCCCTGGTATTTGAAGGGGTCCTTGCTGGTGATCAGCAGGGTGCCGTTCATACCGCCCGATCCATACAACGCGGAGCTCGCGCCGGGGAGCAGCTCCACGTTGTCCACGTCGAGCTCGGTCAGCCCCACGATGTTACCGACCGAAAAGTTCAGCCCGGGGGCCTGGTTGTCCATGCCGTCCGTGAGCTGGTTCATCCGGACGTTCCCGCTGCTGTTAAAGCCGCGGGTGCCCAGGCTGGTAAAGGTCATCGAAGAGTTGACGACGTCCACGCCGTTGAGGTGGCCGAGCGCGTCATAAAAGGTGCCGGAGGGGGTCTCGACGATGTCGCGCTGTCCCAGCCGTTCGATGGAGACGGGCGACTCCAGTATTTTTACGGGCACCCGCGTGGCCGATACGACGACCTCCTGGCCGAGAGTGGGCGCCACGTCGAGGTTGACGCTGACGGGATCGGCGGAGGGCACCTGGACCTCCCGGCTGGCGAAACCGACCGAAGACAATATGATGGTGAGGGGGTAGTGACCCGGGACCGTTAGTTTGAAGTATCCGTGATCGTTGGTGAAGGTACCCGCGGAGGTACCCTTGACCGTTACCGTGACGGCGGGCACGAGCTCTCCGGAACCCGCGCTGCGTACGGTTCCGCTAACGGTTACGCCTTGCGCCAGCATAAATAAGGGGGACACGCACAGGACCAGCACGATGGCAAGCTGCTTTCTCATAAACAAGCGTTTGAATATCAACGTAGCGAGAAAAATAAGCAATGTTTATGGCTTTTTTTAATTTATTTGGTTTTCGGCGTAGGTTTGCGGCATGGCAGCATTCAGCTTTCCGGGACAGACGAATTTTTACCGGGGTAAGGTCAGGGACGTATACTCGATCCACCAGGACCGCCTCGTGATGGTGGCCTCCGACCGCATCTCCGCTTTTGACGTGATCCTCCCCCGCCCCATTCCCTTCAAAGGACAGGTGCTCAACCAGATCGCCGCCTATATGCTGGAGGCGACCCGGGACATCTGCCCCAACTGGCTACAGTCCACGCCCGCGCCCACCGTGTCCATCGGCCGGCGGTGCGTCCCCTTCCGCGTGGAAATGGTGGTTCGCGGCAACCTGACGGGTCACGCCTGGCGGACCTATGCGTCCGGACTACGTACTTTATGCGGCGTCCCCCTGCCCGAAGGTCTGAAAGAAAACGATTACTTCCCCACGCCTGTTATCACTCCCAGTACTAAAGCCGAGGCCGGGCACGACGAGGACATTTCCAGGGAGGAGATCATCCGCCAGGGGATCGTCCCGGAAACCGATTATGCGCAGCTGGAGCGATACGCCTTACAACTCTTCGCCCGCGGCAGGGAAATCGCCGCCCGCCAGGGCCTGATCCTGGTGGATACCAAATATGAATTCGGCAAGATCGGGGATACCGTCTACCTGATGGACGAGGTCCATACGCCCGACTCCTCCCGGTATTTTTACGCGGAAGGATTTGACGAACGGCAGCGCCTCGGCGAACGCCAGCAGCAGCTGTCCAAGGAGTTCGTACGGGAATGGCTGATCGCAAACAACTTCATGGGCAAAGAAGGACAAACCGTTCCGGAAATGACCGACGAATGGGTCCAGACGATCAGCCAGCGATACATCGACCTCTATGAAAAGGTGATCGGGCTGGAGTTCCAGCCGGAACCCTGGAGTGAAGCGGCGATCTACGAGGCCGTCGTCAAGGCCCTCGGTTAAAAGCTATACGCCAGGCGCAGCGGTTTCATCCTGACCAGGGTAATAAAAAAACCACCCCGGTCACTTGACGGGGGTGATTTCGACTGATGTTTCCCCAGGCAGGGCCTGCTCCTGCAGCCCTCAATCATTGGGTGGTAAATGCGTAGTATAGACGACGGAACGCCGCCTGGGTTTAAATAGAAATTTTCGTGCCAGGATTTGGCCGCCGTTTCCGGGATTTGTGGGGGAGCGACGGCTTTTCCGGAAGCTCGCCGTCCCTGCAGGCCTCGCTGCAACAGCCTTTATACGCTTCCGCGCAGCGGGGGCACTGGATAAACAGGAGGTGACAGCCGTCGTTGGCGCAATTGGTGTGGGTGTCGCAGGGCTCGCCGCACTGGTGACACCGGGCGATGACGTCGTCCGAGATCCGCTCCCCCATCCTATCGTCAAAAACGAAGTTCTTGCCCTTGAACCGGTTGGGCAGCCCCCAGGCCCTGGCCTTGTTGGTGTATTCGATGATCCCCCCTTCCAGGTGGAAAACGTTCCTGAAACCTTTGTGGAGCATCCAGGCGCTGGCCTTTTCGCAACGGATGCCGCCGGTGCAGTACATGATGATGTTCTTGTCCTCCTGCCCCTTCAGCATATCCACCGCCATCGGCAGCTGCTCCCTGAAGGTGTCGGAAGGCACCTCCAGCGCACCGTCGAAGTGTCCCACTTCGTACTCATAGTGGTTGCGCATGTCGATGAGGACGGTATCGGGGTCGGCAGCCAGCTCGTTGAACCGGCGCGCATCCACGTAATGACCGGTTTGGGTAACCGAAAAGTCCGGGTCGTCGATGCCGTCGGCGACGATCTTATCCCGGACCTTTATCTTCAGGACCCAGAACGACTTGCCGTCGTTGTCCACGGCGACGTTCAGACGCAGGCCGTCGAGACCGGGCGTGGCGTAGAGGAAAGCGCGGCAGGACTCCAGTTTTGACGCGGGCACGCTGGCCTGGCCATTGATGCCCTCTTTAGCCACGTACACCCGCCCGAATACATCGAGCGCCGACAGCCCCTCGTACAGCTGGTCCCGGAAAGCCTTGGGATCGGGGATGTCGAAATAGCGGTAAAAAGAAAAGGTCGTGCGCGGCTCGGTTTCGGCGTACAACCTTTCCTTCATCTCGTTTCTATTGACCCTGTTGTGGAGCGGCGCCATGGGCGCGAAGTTACGGAAAATCCGCGGGCCGGGCGGCCCGTCGCGCTAGCCGGCCTTGTGCCCCCCGAAGTTCTTCGAAACCCCGATCAGCAGCGCGGACCCGAAACTCAGCCCGATGTCGCTGCCCTGGTTGCCTTCGTGGCTTATATGGTAGTTCTGGAAATAGAGCCCGCCGAGGCTGCAATTGATGCCAAAGCCGTTCTTGACGTTGAAAAATAACGCAGGGAACACCTGTGCGGTTACCGTCGAATAAATATCAGGGGTGCCGTTTCCGACCGGGCCACCATACGCATAGGTCGCCTGGAACTGACCATACACGCTCACCCATGACGTGATCGGGCGGGTATACCGGAGGAACGGACCGGCGGACCACGTGTTGGATGAGGCGATCTGCACAGGGGTGGTTTGAAGGTGGTTCTCGTCATGCGTGTACCCGCCGGTAACGCCTATCGTCCAGGCGTTGGCGAATTGGTACCCGACCGTGGGCGCTATCGAGAATTGCGAGGCGTCATCACCCGGGAGAGTGCCATGACCGGGATCATGGCTCAATTGGAAACCGATGGACCCGCCGACGAGGACGGACCCTTTTTGGGCAAAAGAGGCGCCGGCCGACAACAGGCCGGCGACAAGCAAGGAAATGGTTTTTTTCATATTGGTGTACATTTTATGGTCCAATTTTTACGCCGATCATGATCCCGTTGCGGACGGTCCCATCACTCGGGAGACCCCACAGGTAGTCGACGCGCAGCAGCTTGAAGATGTTCTCGAGCCCGGCGGATACTTCGGTGTAGGTGCGACCGTCGGAGAGGTAGAGGTAGTTCACGGCTCCGACGAGGTACCAGTTGAGCTGGCGGAAACCGGGTATCTTATTGGTGAGCAGACCGGCAAAATGATGCTCCGCAAAACCGGTGGCGTAGAACCTGTCGGTGTTGCTGTAGAGGTAATAGGGCGCCAGCTGGAAGGTTTCGAGATAGGTGGACGCCGCCTGCGTCTGGTTGCCCTGGATGTGGTTATAGTCCACGAAGTCGGCGTGCCGGTCGTTCAGGAAGCCACCGACGGCGACGTTGTACTTGAACAGCCCGCCGATCTTCAGGTTGAGGTCGTCGCGGACGGAGAAGCGCCACTTATCGTAGTCGGCGTCGCTCCCGAAGGCGTTTACGCCCTTGGTATAGCTCAACGCGAAGGTCGGGTACTTGGAGCCCAGGGGCACGAGCGACTCGGGGTACTCGATATATTTCATACCCGGCTTCCAGACGGCGGTGAGGGTGAATGAAAGGGCTTTGCCGAGCGGAACCGGCACGATCGGAAAATTGGGGGTAAAACCGGGCTGCTTGCGGTACTTGACGAAGTAGGTGGCCGTATCGGTATTCACCAGCTGGCTGCGGTCCTGGTATTCGCCGCCGATAGACAGGTTCAGACCGGTTTTGCCGATCTCCCGGGCAAACCGGGCCTTGAAAAAGGTCGCCTCGTACAGCTTTTCATAGTTGGCAACGTCGAACAGCGTATACACGCTGTTCAGCTGTGGGGATATGGGCTCGTTGTTGTCGTATTGGAAAACCGTGCGCCCGCCCGCGACCTCGACGAGGGTGGCATATTTCTGGCTGAAGCGGTACCGGGCCAAAAGGCTGCCGCCAAATCGCCGGTTGGAAAAGCCATACCGCACGTCGGGGTCCAGCTCCAGCGACTCCCGGCCAAAACCCTTGCGGTAGTCCACGTTCAGGTGTCCGTACCAGCCCTCCACCGTGTTGAACCCGACCGCGGACGGGAGCGGGCTCATGTTGATGGACACGTGCGACTTCTGGTGGTTGATGTTGATCCCCGTCAGGAACAGCCCCAGGGGCGTGATCCTGTTATTGGCGCGATCCACGGAATCCAGGTAGGCCGGGGACTCCTGGATCTTTTCCAGGCTGTCCTTCTTGTGGTAGTCACGGGCCTCGGCAACGGTCAGGGGCACGGGCCGGATGCTGTCCCAGTAGGACGAAGTTTTCTTGTTGGAGCCCTTGTCGTACTCCAGCGTGGCGTTCCCGAAATAACCCTTGGGCAGGTCGGGGTGGAGCTCGAAGTCCGAATAGATATTGGCGACGCTGCCGCCTCCGGCAAAACCAAACAGGTTAAAGCTGAAGTACCCCACCTGGCTCCGCATCACCCAGGCCGAGTCGTTGTCGAGCGGTTCGTAGAGCTGTTGGAAATGGAACGTATCGAGCAATTGCAGCTGCGCGGTCTTTAGCAGCACCAGGTCGGTGGAGTGGATGCGCCACTGGCCGTCCACGATCTCGATGGTGCCATTGAAACAAGGCTCGTACAGCCGCCGGGGCGTCACCCGGATCTGGTCGATCAGGCGGCCGTCCTCGAAATAGGTCCCGACGAGCTTGTATTTATAGTAGTGTAGCGCGCCGGAGGCTATCGGGCTGACAAACCCCCGGGGGTTCATATTCCCGAGCTCCACGATGTCGTGGTAGAAAGAGACGATATACGGTATCGTTGCCCCGTAGCCGTTGCTTTGGCCGCTGACCTTGGTCGAGATGACCTCGACGCGTTGTTTGTCGGGCGGGGACTCGGCATACCGGGCCACCACCTCCGACATGTAGATGGTGGTGTTCTTGCCGATATAATTGGTATCTGTAGGAATTTTCTGACCCATGAACCGCTGTGGCGTCTGATACAACCCCGCTTTGCCCTTGGAGTAAACCATACAGCGGAAAGATTCCAGCTCTTTCAAATAAACCAGGCGCATTTTGATGGCATGACGTATGATGTCATAGGCGGGATCCTCGTCGGTTGTCTTGATCACGAGCTCGTGTACGCTCAGCTGTTGTGGCTGTAGTTTAAAATCGAGGGTCTGGTCGGCGGTTATATGGATGCGTTTCTCTACCTTGGCGTAGCCGACGTGCTCGCATACGATGGTATAATCACCGGGTTCCAGGTGGATCGCATACCCGCCCTCGTTGTTGGCCGTCACCCCGCGGGCGGAGCCTTTGATGAGGAGGGTGGAAAACGGGAGGCTGGCGCCGCTGCTGTCCCTTACGGTGCCGGATAGCAGCTGGGCGGTGGAGGATACGGGAAGGATGAACGATAGGAGGCAGATAGGTAGCAGTAGTCTCATAATCCTAAAGTAAGGCGTGATTTGTTAAAAGTTGCCTAACATAATTTTTTATTTGTATATTTTAACATGCGATCCATTGTCCTTTGGTGCCTGGGGCTGGCGCTGACCGTACCCGCCGCTGGCCAAAACCTCACCTTTGCGCACGACCAGCACATGGTGATCGTGCCCTTTTATACTTTCAACCACCACATCTATGTCAAGGTCCGGGTGAACGACTCGGGGGAGCTGGACTTCCTCTTCGACCCCAGCCAGAAGGAAGTCGTCGTCGTCGTCGATCCCATCGTCGCGCAGACCACCAACTTCCCGATGACCGACACCGTTTTGCTTTGGATAAAGACGCTGCGTATCGGCCGCCAGCACGTGTCCTGGACGTCGTTCAAGGACCTCGAGGCGCGCGAGGGGCACAGCTTCAGCGGGGTGCTTGGGTATGGATTCCTAAAGAATTTTGTCTGGCGCTTCGACGGCAAGCACGGGCGGCTGATTATCACCGATCCGGGGTACTTCGCGGACAATACGCTCCATGGGAAGGTGCCGCTCGGGGGGGATCTGACGTTGCTCTTGCGGGAGGGGAAGACGGTGACGTTGAATTATCCGCACAATTATATGATCGTGTCGGAGTAGCATTCGTGCCCCGCGGCACGGTCGGTGTCTCGCGGCGCGGCTATAGCTCGGCCTGCCGTTTTGCCGCAGGCTTATGCACGAAACTACCGCTCAGCGCGCTGAGCCCGCCGATGACACCGCCCACAAAACCGGTGAGGGCTACGAGCAGCAACGGCGACTCCGCCTTGAAGAAAAGCTGGCTGATCCGGTTGCCCAGCAGGTGGTGGTTGGCGTGATCGAGGAAGAACGCGAGACCCGCCCACGTCAGGAAGACCGCCAGGAAACCGCATATCAATGACAAGCCGGGCGCCTGGGGGATCAGCGCGCTCACGGCGAAGGCCACCAGCGCGACCGACCAGAAGGGGAGCCAGATGCCCGCGGCGAGGCTGAGGATGACGATCAGGAGCAGGCTTATTACGAATCTCATGTTACGGTTTTGAAAAGTTCATGGTCCACTGGACGCGGGGGTCCTTTGCGTCTCCGGGCTGCATCACCCAAAGGGTATCATAGAGGCCATGGGCCCAGTCCTGGACGAGGTCGTCGTAGTAGCGGCTGCCCGGGTTCCCGCTCTGGCCGCCGGGATAGATGCCAAAGGCCTTGATGGGCGCCCCCAGCTCTACGACCATCCGCCAGCTGGGACCGTGGTCCGACCGGGCGGCGTTGATGCTGTAGGTACCGCCGCCGATGGGCAGGTGCAGGTCGCCCAGGGCCGGGATGCGCATCAGGTGATCGACGTGGGTGTCCTTAAAGGTGGCCCAGGTGAGCGTGTTGTTGGTGTCGTCCTGCTCTAGCGTGGGGTATATCTTTTTCCAGGCCAGGTTCACCTCCTGCCGGAGGGTCTCGGTCTGCGGCGTGTGGATGTCGTCGACGAACTTATAGGACGAGTCCCGGAGCAATGCCTCCAGCAGCGATCCGTCGTAGACCTCGGGTAGCGGGAGCGGGCTTTGCGAGAGCTCGTCGGAGACGATGTTGCTCTTGAGCATGTCCCACCAGGTATGGAATACGCTGGGGGCCTTTTCCTTCGGGTCGTTGCGGAGGTCCCAGTCCCTGACCTGGTCGTAATAGCTCCGTTCGTCCGGCTCCATCGACGCGGTGTCGATGTACTTCAGGAAGATCGGACGCGCCATCTCCGCAAACAGGTCATAGTTGTCGACCTGGAGCGCCATCATATCGGCCGGGGTGATGTCGGACATCGCGGCCAGCCGCCGGTTGATCTCCATCCCGCGGTAGGGCGGGTAGTGCCGGCCGAGGTAGTAGGGATAGGCTTTGGGGTCCACGGGCACCTGGTTGGCGCTGGACACGAAACCGCGCGCGGGATTGATCATGTGGGGGTTTTCCGCTTGCGGGACCATGCCCTGCCATGCAAAGGCGGAGTCCGTGCCCGGCATGACGAAGTCGCCCTGGCGCTTCCATTTCGCGGGAAAACTGCCCTGGTCCCAGATGGCGATGTCCCCGTCGCGGCTGGCGAAGACGCAGTTCTGACCCGGCGTCTGGAGGTTCCTGATCGCCGCCAGGTAATCGTTGTAGTTGTGCGCGTGGTCGAGCTGGTTAAAGGCCAGCAGCTCGTTGCTCACGTCGTGGGCCGTCCAGCGGACGGCATAGAAACCGCCGGAGCGCAGCGGGTCGGGATAGGCGGGCTCGTACATCACCGGACCCCAGACGGTATACGCGACCGTATCATAGAAGTCCGGCTCGCCCTTGACCTTGATGTCCTCGATGCGGAAGGTGGTGGGCAGCCAGTCGCCGTTGAACTTGTATTCCTTGCGGGTGTAGTCCTTGAACTCCACCTGGTAATAGTCCCGGACATCGCGCTCGGCGTTGGTAAAGCCAAAAGCGCAGGAATCGTTGAACCCGATGATGATACCCGGCGCGCCGGGGAGCGCGACGCCATAGACGTTCATATCGGGTGTCTGGATCTGCATCTCGTACCAGACCGACGGAAGGTTCAGCCCCAGGTGCGGGTCGTTGCACAGGATGGGCCAGCCGCTCCGGGTCTTGGCGCCGGAGACGGCCCAGTTGTTGCTGCCGTTGTCGGGGTCGGGGATCGCCGCCGCGGCGCCTTGCCATACGCCTGGTTGCCCGGCGGCTGCCAGCGGCCCGAATTTCGTCATCAGGTAGCCGCTGTCGAGGTGCGCGGGTATTTTTAATTTTATACCCGGGGTGTCGTTCTTGCCGTATAGCTGCGTACCCACCGGCACGATTGGGTCGATGGAATCCTGCGTCCCGGGATAGAGCAGGTTGAAGTCCGACGGGCTGAAGAAGTTCCGCGCGTTGGTCATCGGGAAGTCCTCTTCCCCACCCGCCAGGTTGAACGACATATACTTCAGGAGCAGGGCCGTTTTGAGGTTGGTCCACTGTTCGGGCTGGTAGTCGAGGAGCTTGTATTCCAGCGGCAGCGTGGCCTGTGTGAGGGTGGCGATATAGGCGTTGACGCCCTCGGTATAGGCGTCGAGCTCCGCTTTGGTGGCGGGGTCGGCTTCCATGCCTTTTACGGCCTGCTCGGCGGCGTAGACCATCCCCAGCCGGCGGAAACTCCTGTCCACGACGTTGAGCAGGTCGTGACCGCCCGAATAGCGCCCTACCAGCTCGGACAGCCTGCCCGCGGCATAACGCGTCTGCAGGTCCATTTGCCACAACCGGAAGCGGGCCTGTACATACCCCTGCGCAAAATAGGCGTCCCGGTCGTTCTGGGCAAAGATGTGCGGGATCAGCTTGTCGTCCAGGCAAACCTTTACCGGCCCGGCCAGCTCCTGGAAGCGCAGGTCCATCGTGTAGCTCATGTCCCCCGCCTCCGCATTCTGCCAGAATCCGGTCTGCGGGTCGAAAAAGGGCCCCAGCGCCGGCAGCGGTTTGAAAGAGGTATCCAGTGCAACAACCAGCACGCCCGTGATCAGGGTGCTGGCCACGAATGGCCATAATCGCATAGAAGAGGTAAATAGAGGCGGGAAATTAGTTGTTTTTTGCGGTTTTTATCAGGAGCCGCCCGAGTAATTCGACCTCTTCTTTGGTATTGTAGGCGTGGAGGACGATCCGCAGGCGCTCGGTGCCTTCCTTTACCGTGGGCGAAAGGATCGGCCGCACGTCGAGCCCGCTGGCCTGGAGCGCCCCCGCGGTGGCCCTGGCGGCGTTGTTGCCTGGGACGAGGACGGCCTGGATCGGGGTGTGGCTGGTCAGGCGCTCGTAGGGCAGGTCGAGGCGTTGGAATTGCTTCGCCAGCGTCTCGAGCGATTGTCTTTCCGCCGTCATCGTGGGAAATAGCTGATAGGTTTTCCGTATCAGTCCCGCGGCCGCCGGCGGCAGGGCCGTGGTATAGATCAGGGAGCGGGAGAAGTTGACCAGGTATTCCTTCAGCGCTTTGCTCCCCACGATGACCGCGCCATGGCAGCCGAGCGCCTTGCCAAAAGTGTGGATGCGGGCGAATACTTTCTGGTTTTTACTCTGTACGAGCCCCTCTCCCCTACTACCAACCACCCCGGTGGCGTGCGCCTCATCGACGATGAGCCAGGCGCCATAGCGTTCCGCGAGGGCTGCAAGGGCCTCTATCGGGCAGAGGTCGCCGTCCATGGAGAAGAGGCTTTCCGTGACGACGTAGACCGCGCCGCGCGCCGCGCTTTCCCCGCCCGTCGCGGGGCCGCCGGACTCGGCCGCACTGCCCCTCGCGCGGCGCAGGAGGCGCTCGAGGTCCTCCATGTCGTTGTGTTTGAAGGCGTAAGCCTTGGCGAAGCTGAGGCGGAGGCCGTCCCGGATCGAGGCGTGGGAGAGGGCGTCGTAGAGGATGGTGTCTTCTTTTTGCAGGATGCTGCTGAGCAACCCCAGGTTCGCGTCGTACCCGGAGTTGTAGACCAGCGCCGCCTCTTCCCCGTGAAAGGCCGCGATCTCGTCCTCCACGATCGTAAGCAACGGATAGTTCCCCGCCAGCAACCGCGACCCCGTGCTGCCCCCATTCAGGTCCGGATCGTGCGGCAGCAACCGCTCCCGGGCGATCCCCAGGTAATCGTTGGAACAAAAGTCAACCGCTAACGCGCTCGTTTGCAATACACGCAGCGCGCCGGTCGTCGCTCGCGCTTCAAGTTTCTGCCGGAGGCTGTCTGGGATCATGCGGGCAAAGATAAGGCTGTGCACGGCACACCGGCCCGTGGGATGCCGCGGCGCGGCGGCGCGGCGCGAAACCTTACCTTTGCCCCATGGAAAAGAGCGTTTTGGGCCTCCACCTCCCGACCGACCCAAGGTGGGTGGACCTCGCGGGTATGTCCCTCGAGGAGATCCTGACCGACCATGCCTACTGCGAGCAAAAGGCGGCGACCAGCTGTATCTCGCTGATCCAGCGCTACTCCGACCGGGAGGCCCTGGTGACGGAGCTGGCGCCCATCGTCACCGAGGAATGGGGGCACTTCCGGCTGGTCCTGGCCGAGCTCCAGCGCCGCGGTCTGCGGCTGGGCCGGCAGCGCCGTGACGAATACGTCGGCGCCCTGAGTCCCTTCGAAATTAAGGGCGGTCCCGAAGAAGACAAGCTCCTCGACAAGCTCCTCCTTTGCGCCCTCATCGAAGCCCGCAGCTGCGAACGCTTCAAACGCCTCAGCGAGGGCCTCGACGACGAGTACCTCCGCGGGTTCTACCGCCGTTTCATGGAAAGCGAGGCTGGGCATTATACATTGTTCATCGAACTGGCGCTGACTTACGTGCCCGAAGAAAAGGTGCGGCGCCGCTGGGCCCAATGGCTCGCGCACGAGGCGGCCGTGATGGCTACGCTGGAGGTGCGCGGCGACCGGATGCACTAGCCGCGCGTCGACGGTGCAGGCGGGGAGGTGGCCTTGAGGTCTGCCGCTGTTTTGATGGCCATCAAAGCAGCGG